>VGYL01000082.1 GCA_016872975.1 Planctomycetota bacterium | reverse complement strand
CTGTTGAACCATCGGGATTCCTTTCCTACCCAAGAGTTTTTTGTTGATCTACTCTCTTGATCGGGAGGAATCCCTCTTTTTCATCAGTCCGAACACCTCCAACTGTTACCTTGAATTGAACCAGGCCAAGTTCCGCGAGGCTACGCAAAAGGAAAAACATTGTGCCCAAAGGACTTATGAGAGAATAGCCACCATCTGAGTTCACGGCGTTGCGTGGCATGGGCGGGACGCCCATGCTACTGGCCGCGAATCTGGCGGTGCAACCAGGCGCGGGCGAAGGACCAATAGCGTTCGGCAGTGCGGCCGGAGACGCCCAGCAGGTCGGCCACCTGGGGCAAGGACAGTCCGGCGAAACAGTGCAGCTTGATCAGGCCGGCAAGCGTCTCATCTTCCGCGGCGCGGCGTTCCAGGGCTTCATCCAGCGCGAGCAGATCCTCCGGCCCGATGGGCGCATCGCTCGGCAGGTCGCCCATCTCCATCTCGGCTCTCCGGGCGCGTCCGCCCCCGCCCTTGAGGCTGCTCTTGCGCCGGGCGTTTTCCACCAGGATCCGCCGCATGGCCTCGGCCGCGGCCATGAAGAAATGATTGCGGCTGTTCCAACTGCGGCACTCGGCTTCCACCAGGCGCAGATACGCCTCGTGCACCAGGGCGGTGGCCTGGAGGGTCTGCCCCGGCGGCTCGCGGGAGAGCTTTTGCGCCGCCAGCAGCCGCAATTCCTCATAGACCAGGGGCAACAGCTCGTCCGTAGCCTTCGCGTCCCCCCGCTCGATGGCATTCAAGATCCGTGTGACATCACTCATGCCGACTCTCCACCGTTTCGTCGTACGCAACGCGTCGTGCGTACCGTCCCGACGCACCATGCCTCACGAGATAAGGTGCGGCAGGAACATTGTCCCCTAAGCGACAGGAGATTTCAAGTGCCTGGGAAGGCCGTGATGGAATAGGATGCGAGGCCCGCTACCCCCCGCCGTCGGGTGGTACGTCTTGCAGGTCTATTCCACGCCGAGCCGTTGCCGCAGGACGTGGAGGTTCATCACGTCCTCTTGGTTGTATTCGAGCAGCTTCTGCAGGGCCTTGGTGTCGTGGTGGTTGACGTAGTCCCACCAGAGCCGCACGGCCATGTAGCCGTCCATGTCGGTCAGACGCCGCTCGATGCCGAGACGGGTCTCGACCGCCTTGAGGCCGCCCTTCAACGCCCGGCGCCAGCACGCGTACATCAGGTCCGTGTGGGCGAAGTGCCGGCGCAGATCGAGGCCGAGGCTGCCCTTGATGAAAGGCAGATCGAACCGGCTGCCGTTGTAGGTGAAGATCTCGTCCACCCCTTCGAGCAGTTGCAGGACGCTGTCGGCGTTGATCTGGCCGCCGAAGAGCTGTCCGAACCGCTGTTGCTCGGCCCGCACGACGGCGACCCCGATGACCGTCAACTCGCAACTGCGGCAACTGAACCCGGTCGTCTCGATGTCCAGATATCCATACCATTTCACCCGGCTATCCGCCGCGAGGGCCGGGGTTGCGGGCGGGCAGGATCGTTGCATGCTCATCGCAGTATTCCTTTCGGTCGCAGTCCCGGCAATGAGAGCCGCGCCAGATGTCGTCGAACTGTTCCATGATGGGGCCGATCAGCGCCGGGTCCGTGGTCACGAGGCCCGACTCGAAATTGCGCCGGCGCACGCTCTTGGCCCCGACGCCCGCCCCGGTGAGATTGGCGCTGCCGGTATAGGCGAATTCGCCGTCCACGACCGCGCACTTGAGGTGGACCCGCGGGCAGAGCATCCGCTCCAGCCCCTGGGAGAGGTTGCGATACCGGTCGAAATCGCGCCGGAACGCCGGGCCCGGCTCTTTCGCGTGAAGGAGCCGGATCTCCACGCGTTTCGCCGCCAGGTCGGACAGGATTTCCAGAAAAGGGACCATCTGGCCCCGCTTGTGGACGTGCAGGTCCTTGAGATCCGCCGTAGCCAGCCAGAGCAGCCGCTTCGCCCGGGGGATCGCCCCACAGACCACCTCTTCATATATCTCTCGATCCGTGACGAACTTCAGCATGGCTACCCGCGCGATTCACCGCCCCAGAATTCCACTTCGGACGGGTCCAGTGTACCGGCATCGGCACGGGTCTTCAACTTCGCGGCCGGAAATTATGCGGGCGGGGCGATTTTCCGGGCCTGCTGATTTGGATTTTGACCGGCAGACGTTACATTATATTTAGCAGTCGTCTTGTCAAGGAATCTGCTTCCGATAATGTCCGGTGAACAGGGGCAAGGCGACGGCTGGAACGGGGGGCCTGGTATGGCAACGCAACATCTATCCGAACATGTCCTTCTGATCACCCTGCCTGCGGAGCCACAGTTGAGCAGCGACCTTGAGGTCGTGGCGCGATCGGCCCATCCGGCGTTCGATCGCGACGTGATCGTGGATTTCGCGCTCGTGGAGATTCTGCCTTCGGCGACGATCTGTCATCTGATCGTCCTGGAGCGGGTGCTCAGCGCCGCGGGTCGCCAGCTTGTGCTGTGCTCGGCCTCGCAACAGGTGATGGCGATCTTCCGGCGGATCGGCCTCCACAGGTTGTTCCGGTTCACGGAGGACGAGTTCGCGGCCGTGCAGTCCCTGGACTGCAACGAACATGTCCACCCGTAGTCCTACGCCAACCACTGATCGATCAGGTCATCCGCCGAGCCGGGCAGAACACCCGCCAGCCAGGCCAGATCGACGATGGTGAAACGCTTGCGGATCTCGTGCATGTGCAGAATGGCCGACCTGACCCGCTCGCGCGAGCAGCCGATATCGGCCGGCCTTGCGGCGGCCCCGGCGCGCCGGAGCCAGGTGCGGATCGTCTCGGGGCTCTTGACTTCGGCCGCCAGGGTGGCCCGCAGCCGATCCCAGCCATCGCGCTGAGCGATCTTCTGCCGGATCGGCCCCCACCGTTGCTTTTTCGACTCATACTGCTCGGTCACCGCGGCTGCCACCGACGGCACGGACCACAGATGCTCGTCGATGGAAGGCGGCAAGGAACCCAGCGCCGGGCTCTCCAGCACGAGCACCCGTTGATAGAGGGCGGCCGAGAGCAGCGTGCCGATACCGACCTGCCGGCCGTGCAGATCGTGGGACTCGCCCTGCACTTGCGCCATCATGTCGAGCGTGTGGCTGAACAGATGCTCGCCACCGCTGGCGGGCACGCTGGTGCCCACCAGGGTCATCGCCATGCCGGTCCAGAAGAGGGCCTCGAAGAGCCCCTGCACGGCCCGGGGGCGGCCGTCCCGGATATCCTCCGGGCGATCGAGGTACAAAGGCTCGATGTCCGTGATGAGGCCCGCACAGAACCGGCAGTAGTACTCGTCCGACAGGAAGCGATTCATCACCCAATCGGCGCCGCTCTGGTGCTTGGCGATCGTATCGCCGAAGCCGGCGGCCGTCATCTCGTGCGGCGCCTGCTCGAGGACGGCGGGCTCCGCGAGCACCGCGGTCGGCGCCCGGGCCTCGATGAGCACCTTGACGCCCTCGATGGTGGGCGCCACATTGGCGGAGGCATAGCCGTTCATCGAGGCCGCCGTCGCGACGACCACATAGGGGACTCCCAACTGGAACGCGGCCCACTTGGACAGATCGTTGATCACCCCGCTGCCTACCGCCACGACGAGGCCGGGCCGCTCACCGCGCAACCGCTCGACCAGCGCCCGGACCGTCACGTCATCACACACCGGTCCGTGATCGTCTCGCGGACGTCCCGCCCTCGAAGCGTGGGCAGCAGGCCCGCGCTGCGGCGGGTCGGGAACGATCACGCGTGCGACGCGTGACTCCGCCTCTTTCAGAGCGTTTGCCACCTGTTGCCCCCCGATCTCCCAGGTGCGCGTATCGGCGACGATCACGGTGCAGGCCGAGCCGCCGCCGTCTTCCCGAACGATCTGGGGCAGCGCCCCCAGTACTCCGACCTGATAGAGGAACCGGCGGACCGGCACGTGATGTGTCCTGCCGCAGTCACAGGCGAAACTCGTTCCCAGTAAGCTCGGCAATTCCATACGATGAAACCTCAACAAATCGGACCATAGCTCCCCTGTCCAGTGTAGTGTAGTGCCGCGGCGCCCGGTGGTCAATCAGTCCCCCCGCGGCAGGGCCATTGCCTGTGCCCCACCACCTTGGCGACGGGCGTTCCGGCGCGGGCGTCACCTCCCGGCCCGGACCACCGCCGGAAGACGGGCAGGGCAAACGCAAAGTCGTTTGCTATGTGGGTGGCAGCGCCAAGCGGAGTCTTCGGAGCTTGGCGCTGGCGGATTGCCTGTGCCCAGGACCACCGCCAAGGCCTGCCGGCCTTGACACTGCCACCCGTCTTCGGGACGTTGCGTTTGCCCTTTTCCTGTTCTTCAACGACGTGCGCTTGCGGGACGAGGCGGTTTCGCGCGCGGAAGTGTACCGGCAGGCCGGCTATCGAACCGCGTACATCGGCAAGTGGCACCTGTACGGCAATCAGCGCATCGCCTTCATTCCGCGCGAGGCCCAACAGTACGTCCGCGACCAGAAAGGCCCCAAGAAGTGGGGCTACGAGGTGAACGAGTCCGGCACCGGTGGGTACACCAACTGATACCGCGTTTCGCAGGTTCCGCGACTCTACGGATAGATTGCCGCGCTCGGCGAGCCTCGCTCGCAATGACAGAGGGCGGCCACGTATGTCATTGCGAGGAGCTTCAGCGACGAAGCAATCTCTACTCTATAGTTTCAGGATCTGCGAAATGCGGTACGAGGAGGTTCAGATCAGCCGGCCGTCGCGCAGGGTGATCGTCCGGGTGGCGAACTCCCGGGCCGCAGGACCGTGGGTCGCCACAATGACCGTGCCGCCTTCCCGCTGAAAACCCTGGAGGTGCTGGAGAACCCCGCGGGCGTTCTCCGCGTCGAGATTGCCCGTGGGCTCATCGGCCAGGATCAGCTTCGGGTGGTTCAACAAGGCCCGGGCGATGGCCGTCCGCTGCTTCTCCCCGGCGCTCAGCTCGGACGGTCGGTGCCCGAGGCGGTGCTGCAGACCGAGCCGCTGCAGGAGGTCGCGGGCGCGGATCTTCTGTCCGTTCTTCTTGACGGCGCCGGCCGCGATCAGGACGTTCTCCAGCACGTTCAGATACGGCACAAGGTGGAACATCTGAAAGACAAAGCCGATATTTTCGGCCCGGAACCGGGCCCGGTCGGGAACGCTGAGCGCGTAGAGGTCCCGCTCGTCAAAACGCACCAGTCCCCGGCTCGGCCGCAGCATGGCGGCAATCATCATCAGCAGCGTCGTCTTGCCGCTGCCGCTGGGCCCGCAGACCGCGAGGAACTCGCCCTGGTCAATCCGCAAGCTCACGCCGTCGAGTGCCGTCACCTCCCCTGCCCAGGTCCGGTACGTCTTGGTCAAGTCCTCAAGAATCAGCATGCTTGCCCTTCTGAACACATTCACAACTTGGAGCTCACGCCGTACGAAAAACGGTCAGCCCATCATCTGCATATCGCGCTTCAGCACGGAAAGCTTGTTCGCGACGATGTCCCACAGGATCTCGTGTTCGAGGATGTCGTAGCCGTGAGCCAACACGTTCCGCAGGCCCACGATTTTGCGGAGATCGGGAATCCGGTCGGCCAAGATTGGATGCTCCCTGCGCAATCGGGCCAGGGCCTCGCCGATGATCTCGAGTTCTCGCTCGACGATCAGTTGTAGTCCACGATCCTCCTGGAAGTCACGAAAGGTCTTGCCTTGGCAGAAGACCTCCAATTCCGCGATGCACCGCAGGACGTCCTCGATGAGCTTGCGGGGGTCATGCTGCATAGATGAGCCTCTTGGTCGCTTCGAGCTCTTGACGAAAGACGCTGTTGCGGACGCTGGCAGCGCAGACCAGATCGATGGGGCGCTGGAGCAGTTCCTCCAACTCCATCTTGAAATCAAAGTACTGATCGAAACTACCCGTGACGCCTTGGCGAGAAAAGACAACAGCAAGATCGATATCGCTGTGCGGCCCGAAGTCCTCACGCAAGGCCGAGCCGAAGAGATATAACTCGCGGACAGCGTACTTGCGACACAGCGCCGCGATCTGTTCTCCTTTTTCGTCCACAATGCTCATGGCAGGTTCTTCCACACACTCGTTCCGATCGTTACAGCCTCATTGTACCATCTTCCATTCGAGCGGCAACCAGATATGAAGGGGGCAGGTGGCCCTGATCAAACTCAAGTACTACCGCCTATTCTTCCCGAAGAGTCGTGGCGGGATCGTAGGTGACCGCGATGATCGTAGGGATGAAGCTGGCGAGCACCGCGAACAATGGGGCCAGAAGGCAGGCCCGCAGGAACAAGGCGAACTCCGGCCGCAGCATGGCCTTGGCGGTGATTTCGAAGACACCGGGACCGAAGTGCAGGCCCAGTCCCGTGCCCAGTCCAAACCCCGCCACGGCGCCCAGCAGGCCCACCAGCACCGCCTTGCCGAGAAACAGGAGCATGACGTTGGCCGTGTCGTATCCCAGGGCCCGCAACAGGCCGATCTCCGGCTGGCGGTCGCGCACGTTCATGATGGCCAGCACGCCGATCCACACGCCGCAGGAGATGATGACAAAGGGCAGCAGGACCGCGAAGATGTTGCGGATCATCTGCCGTTGCTTGGCCCGCGTGTCCGCCAACGACTTGGCCTGAAAGACCTGGGCCTCCGGCAGGATCGCGCCGATCTCTTCACGCAGAATCTCCACGGGATCGCCCTTGGCGAAGCACAGGCAGTCGACGGCCTTGATCGCCGTGATCTGTCCGGGCAAGCCCAGAATCTCCTGGGCATCTTTCAGACTGCACTGGATGCGCATGTCGTCCAGGTCGCCGGATTCGGCCAGACAGCGCTCGACCTTCAGCTCCTTGCCGTTGAGGTCGAGAACGTCACCCTTGCGCACCGAGAGCATCTCGGCAACGCGATACCCGACGTAGGCCGTGCCCGGCGGCACGCTGAACGTCATCGCCCCTTTCGCCTGTCCCGGCGCACAGACCTCGGGGGCGATGCCCGTGAGCACGAGGTCCAGGCCGCGCCAGTTCATCTTCCCGTCCAGCGTCGCCAGCAGATGGTTGTAGGAGAAGCTCTTCTGGGCGGCGAGCTTCTCCAGGTAGGACTCGGGCATCGTCTTGTCGGGAATCCCCACGATCAGGTAGCCGCCGATATCCGCGTCCTTGGCGACGATGCGCAGGTTGTAGCCCATCTTCAGCATCAGGCGGGCCGTCTCCCGCTCGGAGGCCTTGGAGGCGGTGAAGAACGCCACGAGAAAGGCCACCGCGGTCGTCACCGCCAGCGCCGCCAGCAGGAAATTGACCTTGCGATGCCAAACCTCTTTGAAAACCATTCGACCGATATACATATATCCATTATCCTTCATCAATCATTCCAAGGCACTCCGGGGGATGTAGGCGAGCGACGCTTGCAGGGAGAAGCCGCAGGTGCAGCCGGAACTGGCTTCGGGGATCAGCACCAGCCCCCCTGCCGGGATCATGTTGATCCAGCAGCCGGGGCGGGAGACCGTGTTGAGCCGCGTCGGGCCGCCCTGCGGGCCCAGCTCGTGCATCCAGGGGTTGCCGCCGCGCCAGAAGAGGCATTGGGCGGAGGCGGAAATACTGCCGCAGCCATGGCCGCGCCGCTCGAATTTCCAATCCTCGACCCTCCGGCCGGTGCGCAGCGCGTAGGCATAGGGCCAGGCGTAGGCCACGTCGCCGATGAGGGTCGGCTGGCGGTTGTACTCGCCGTGCTCGCCGTCGGTCGGCAGGCCGCTGTCGTGATTGGCGTGCCAGAGCTGCGCCGCGGTTTGGGCGTCGTACGCATCGTAGGAGTACCGAACGCACTTGCCGTCCAGTCGCGAGCCGCTCAACAGCAGGACGCCCTGCCCGTAACCGAGATAGACCGGCTCTTCGAAATGGCCGACATCGATCTTCTTTTTGAAGACGGTCCGGCCGGTCTGCTGGTCCAGGGCGACCAGATATTGCTCGCCGCCGGAGAACAGGGTCTTGACGGGCAGGCGGCCGGTCTTGTCGGCCAGGGCGGCGGGGCTGTGCGTTTCCACGAAGAACACCCGCGCCGCGGCGGCGGTGATCGTCGTGTTGAGGATGACGCCGCCGCGGTACGTCCAGAGGAGACGATCATCCCGCTTGTCCTTGGCGAACAGATAGTCGCTCGTGACCAGCTTCATGTCGCGGCGCCAGAGGGCGATATCCGCGGCGTAGCTGGTCTCCGTGTAGAAGGCCTCTTTCTTACAGCCCGACCCGAAGAGAAGAGAGCCCTCATAGGCGACGTAGCCCCACACATGCGGGTCATCGGCGACGAGTTGCGGCATGGCAAAGACGGTCTGCGGCTGCCCGTTCTGCACGTCAAACGAGTGGCACTTGTCCGCGGCCGCCAGGTAGAGAGCCCGGTCGTCAACCGCCATGCTCCCGGCGTCGAGGAAGGCGCCCAGGCGGCGGGAATTCGGGACGTCGGCCCGCCACAGCATCGTGCCGTTGTACGCATCGACGGCAAAGACCACGCAGTCGCCCGGCACGAAGAGCCGGCCGTCCTTGGCCAGAGGCGTGACATTGCGATGGTGCCGGTCGATCATCTCGCGCGGCCCCGGCTCGCCGAACCACTGCACCGTGAGCTTGCCCTGGATCAGCGTGTCGCCGCTGCACGCGCTGTTGCCCGGCTCGGCGTACTGATGGGTCCATTCGCCCGCCCCGTCGAGGGGGCCACGGCGCAGGCTGCCCCACACGAGATCACTATCAGCAACAACCCGCCACGGAGGCCAGTCCGCCTGCCCCCACGCATGTACCGTATCCCGGGCGTCTGCGGGGGCCCCGAGAAGCAGCACGCCGCCGTGCGGCCGCAAGAGACGGAGCAGCTCCTTCGGGTTGCCCGGATACTGCCCGTCGCGGAGCACGCCTTCCCAGACGATGACGTTGGCGAAGTAGCTCGTGTAGGGCAGTCTGTCCCCGGTCAGATGATGGACGGTGACCCGCCCGTGCAGCCCGGCGGTATTCACCAGCCGGCGCGCCGTGTCCACGTTCCCGGCATCCGTATCCACCGCGATGATTTGGAGCCGGCTGCGGCGGGCCAGCTCACAGGCCAGACGGCCGTCGCCGCACTCGAGCACGAGACCAAAGCCCTCCGGGGAAGAGGTCTGCCCCAGGATGTAGTCCGCCGCCGCCTTGTATCGCTGGGTCATTCGGTCCCGCGGATACGGATCGGCACGAGTTCTCTCCGCCACTATGCTTGGCATACCGCCTTCCGCATGACGGAAGCAGTGGATGCGCCCGGTGTCCGTGCTGACGTACAAGGACTGTTGGGCAACCGCAAGTCCGTAGGCCCTTCCTTCCACCCGCCCTTTCCAGACCACCGTGCCGTTCTCACAATCCACCGCCGCGACCTCGTTGCCCCCACCCAGCAGCAGCATCTTGCCGGCTACGATCATCGCGTAGGGGTAGCTGCCCTCCGTGGTCCAGAGATAGCACGCTTTCATGGCCGCGTCCAGCGTGCCGATCCGGGTGTTCAAATCCTCGATCTGGCGGTTCGCTTCTTCGGCTTCCGCGCCGGCCATCTTGCTCAAGGACTTCTTCAACGCCTCGCGCTTGCGCTGCAAGGGGACGCGCTGTCGGGACAGTTGCAGGTAGCGCCCCCGGTCGAACGCGGACACCTGCCGCTCCGACTGCAGGTAGGCCACGGACCCCGCGACAACCATCCGCAGGCCGCCGAAGGTGGCGATGGCATCCTTCGTCTGAAGATCGCCCGCCTGCAGCTCCTTCGGCCCTCGTCCCGGGCCGGTCACGAGCACCTCGTCGGTCAGCAGGGCATAGGCGCCGCCGGCGCTCGGGAGTTGCCCGTCGGCCGTCCCTTCCGCGCGGGTGAAGATCGCGGGACTGGTCCGTCCCGTGGGGAGATACAGCCGCGTGGAGGAGGCCAGCGCATATCCCTGCGGCGCAACCATGATCTGTTGGCAGTACTTGAATTCCCCGGTCCGGGCGTCCAGGGCGGCCAGGTAGGTCCCCTCCTCGGGGAACAGTCCCGCCGTAGCGTACACCGTCCCGGCCTCGACGACCAATCCGGTCCGGACCGGCCACAGCGAGATCATCCGCCCGTTGCCGGGGACCAGCCGTTTGTCCGGCGCGATCCGCTTCTTCCAGACCAGTGCGCCATTCCTGCCGGACAGGCAATAGACGTGGCCATCGTCCGAGCCCGCATACACCCGGCCGCCGGACAGAGTAGGAGCGAAGCGGACCGGTCCTTCCGTGAGGAACGTCCAGCGAATCCTGCCGCTGGCGGCGTCCAGAGCATAGATTTTGTCCTGCGCGGAGGAGCCGAAATAGACCGCGCCGTTCGCGGCGGTCGCATGAAAAGCGCAGTCGTAGGTCTCGAGGGGACGCAGGTCATAATGACGGTGATAGAAGTCCTGCCGGGCCGGGCCGGGCCACGCGGGCGCCGGCGGCCGCAACGGTCGGAATGTCCACACCGGCCGCAACGGCAACTCCAACTGTGTCTGCGTCACGCCGCTGCGCGAGTTGTCATGCATGTACGTCGGCCAGTCCCGGCCATACGCCATACCGGCGCAGAAGATCAGCAGACACACGATCGCCAAGGACCTCGGAAGTGGGATGCCTTGGAATGATGGAATGCTGGAATGACGGAATAATGGAAACGCCCGGCCTGCCGCCCAGTATTCCAGTATTCCACTATTCCAGTATTCCAATTGCCTTCGTGTCATGGTCTTCTCGCCCTCAGAACGATGATCATCGATGTCAGACCGACGAGGAGCGCCATGCCCGCGAGCGAGCCGGCGAGGACCTGGCCCACCAGCGCAGGTCGCGGTTGGGAGGCAGGCGTCTCCTGCGCCGGCAAAGGCGCAGAGGCCGCAGCGCCCGGCTTCTGGGGGATGAAGCCCGGCGGCATTTCGGGGGAAGATGGCAGTCCGTGGGGTGGGCTTTGCCCCACCGGTTCTTCACGCGACAGCGATTTCGGTGGGGCAAGCCCCACCCCACCGACTTCTTCGCTGCGAGCCGGGCCTTGCGGTTTGTCGGCGTCCTCCTCGAACGTCACTTCCTCGTCCTCCGCCGCGCCGCCGATCTCGATCTCGCGGTATTCGAGGGGCATGGCCGCCTGGGCAAACCCGCCCATGCCGCGCCGCAGGATCGAGATAATCTCCATTTTGATCATGGGGCTCTCGGGATCGAAGCCGAGACTGGTCACGGCCCTCTGCTGGAGGGCCGCGTCCCAGCGGGCGGGCAGCATCGTCCCCTGCAGCCAGCGATGGTCGAGGCCGCACTCGCAGTCGGCCCCGATGATCCCCAGAAGCTGCACCAGGTTGTCGGCGGTCAGGACCTCGCCCTCGAACAGCGGCCCGATCCACCGGCCCCGCCCATAGAACACCGCCGCGTGCGGCCGGTTGACGTCTTCCGGCTTGAGGCGGAAGGTCCATAGCAACACCTGCTCGCGCTCCAGCGATTTCTGATCCAGCACCACCATCTCCGGCGGGTTCTTGATCGGCTTGGGCAGAAACTCCAGGTGATCGCCGATATGCTGGACCGCGGCCGCGACAGCCTTCTTTGCCGTCGCGTTGGCCTGGGGCTCCGGTCCCTCGATCAGCAGCACGACGCCGTAGGCATCGGCGCACTTCTCCAGGATCTGCCGCCGGGTCGGCGACTCGAGGACGCCCGCCAGGGCGGCAGGCACCGCCTCGGCGAGGGAGACCTGTGTCGAGGGCGTCCCGCCCTCGGAACGCGGGCTGGAAGCCCGCGACACATCCAGCGGCATCGACTGGCCGTCCGGCGAGACCAGGACCGCGGCGGGAAACCGGCTGATACCGTGCGTCCGGGCAATCTTCAGGGCCGGATGATTGGTGTCCACGGCGGCCAGGACCGGCTCGAACCGGATATTCGTCTCGGCCAGGGCAACCTCCATCGCGTCCTTGAGACCGGAGACCCCCTCGGCAGGGACATCCTGGGGCAGATACACCGCGAGCCGGTACGGCTCGATGCCCAAGTCGATGAACCCGACTTCGCGCACGTTGTACTGGCACGCGGAGGCCGAACCGAGAGGAAATACGAGACAACACGCGGCAACCGCGACAAGCCATTTCAGTCTGATCACGTTACAGTGCTCCTTTCAACATGGTGGAACGGACGGGGTGGCATTGCCAAGGCCTAAGGCATTGACGATGGCTCTCTCGCCTGCCGTGGAGGTGCCGTCGAGGGGGCAGACCATCGTCAAGGGCAAGCCCTTGGTGATGCCACCCGTCGCCATGAGCCATTTCCGTTTGATCACGTTCCATGCTCGTTTCAACTGGCCCAAGCAGAAGTCCTTCCACGCAGCACGGGCGTCCCGCCGGTGCCGACAGGGCCAAGATGGCCCTGCGAGTCATGGACAGGATGCCCATGCTACTGTAATGCCCCTTTCGGTCGGCCAAAGCAAAGGACTTTTCCGTCCGTCAGGGTGACAACCGCCCTGCCGGCCCCATCCACGGCCAGACCCCACGGGGCCGGCGGTTTCGGCAAAGACCGTTTCCATAGAATACTGCCGTCGGACGATCTCAGTGCGACCAACTCCTGTTCGGCTGCGATCAGAACCGCGTTCCCGCAGATCGCCACCGCGTGGGCCTTGCCGAACTCGGCGGACCAGGCGGGCTTGCCGCCGGGAGTGATATTGGCCCAATTCACCTGGAACCGATTGCCCGGATTCGCCATCTTGCGAGCCAGTCCCTGCCGGTCGAAATCGCGGAATCCCAGCACCCGGTGGGCACGGGCATCGGAGGTCCAGGCGACGGACACGTCGTCCGTCGAAGCCATGAAGACCCGATGGAATACGGTGGTGTCATAGACATCGTAGGCCGGATGACCGTAGAACGGCTTGCCACAGGCGACCACCTGGTTGCCTAAGAGGGACAGTTCCCACCCGCGCGGGGCCCGGGAGCTGCACTCCGCCAACTGGGCCCCGTCATTGAGGCACTTGCCGGTCGCCGCGTCGTAGACCGCCGGGGAGAGCGAGGTCCCGCCGGGCATATACAGCTTGCCGTCGTGCAGCAACAGATGCCCCTGGACACTGACACCCGTGCGGGCGTCTCGGTCCAGATGGCCCGAGGTGCTGTTGTGCCACTTGATTGCCCCGGTCCGCGCATCCAAGGCATAGACGTACGTGCCGTCATAGTTGGCAATCCCGGCGGCGAAATAGGCAGTGCCATTGTCCACCAGCACCCCGGTAGTCACCGGCCAGGTGGACATGAGGCTGCCATAGACAGGGATCAGGCGTTCGGCCGGCGCGGCCCGGAACCGCCACTGCAGGCGGCCGTCCGCCGCACTGTAGGCATACACCCACCCGTCGCCCGAGCCGACGAGGGCCCGCTCGTCCCAGATCGTCGGCGGCATGCGGATCGCGCCCCCGGTATGGGCTTTCCAGCGAACCTCTCCCGTGGCCGCGTCGAGAGCACGGACGATACCATCCGCCCCGCCGACAAACGCCAGCCCGCCGGCTGCTACCGGCGCAGACATCGTCGGCAGGCCCGGGACGGTGGCGGTCTTCGGATCGAACTGCCACAGCAGTTGAGAATCCTCGGCAACGTTGGCAGAGGTGGCCGCACTGCAGGTATTGTCGGCCCGAAAAGTGGGCCAGTCGCGGGATAGTCCGTAGGGTGGGGCTTGCCCCACCGCTTCTTCGCGCGACACGGGTTTCGGTGGGGCAAGCCCCACCCTACCGCTGCTCCTGACGAGCCGTTGCGATTCCGCGACCTCGGGCGTGAAGTCAAAGTCGCCGGCCGGTCCTAGGGCCGCGGTCCCGTAGAGTGTCAACTGGCAATCGCACACAGAGGGCCACCAATACAACAGGCCGTTGGCAATCGTGACCCCTTCCTGGCAGACCGGGCGCATCGGCGAGATCCATTGCGGGCGCAACGACGCCATGTCCAGCCGGACCGAGCCGTCCTCGGCCCGGAAGAAGATCGCATCTGCGGAACCCATCGGGCGGGT
>VGYL01000081.1 GCA_016872975.1 Planctomycetota bacterium | reverse complement strand
CACAGGCCCGCGGCCTTTTGTCGCCCGCGATGCGGCGGGTGGCCGGATCGAGGCGGACGGTCCGGCCGAGCCGGTAGGAGATATTCCCCAAGTGGCACAACAGGACGCTCTTGTAGCCCTCTTCGATCTCCGCGTTGAGCGGAGCGCTGCCGCGGATGGCGTCGAGGAAGTTCTGGAGGTGCGTCACGTCGCCGCCGCTGCTGGAGCCTTGCCCGATCTGCTTGTCCTTGAGGTCGTAGATCGCATAGCTGCCTCCCGCGATGGTGAGGATGCCCTGGTCGCCGTAGAACGCACAATCGTACTGCGGGTCGAGGGCGGTGCGGCCCCAGCAGCTTCGCGCTTCCCAGGTGATGGTCTTGTCGCCGAAGTCCATGGTGCAGAAGGTCGTGTCCGGCGTCTCCTGGTCGTCCTCGTAGCGGTAGCGCCCGCCTGCGCAGGTCACCTTCTTGGGGAAGTCCACGCCCAGGCCCCAGCGGCAGACGTCGATGGTGTGCACACCGTTGTTGCCCAACTCGGCGGTGCCCCAGTGCCAGAACCAGTGCCAATGGTAGTGCACGATGTTGTCCCGGTAGGGGCGGTCCGGGGCCGGGCCCTGCCATAGCGGCCAGTCGAGCCAGTCCGGGATCGGCGTGGCCTGGCCCCGGCCGATGCTCGGCCGTGACGAGAAGTACCAGCAGCGGGCCTGGTAGAGCTTGCCGATCGCGCCGCTGCGCAGCTTCTGGACCGCTTCGACGGTGACAGGCCAGGTCCGCCGTTGTGTGCCGTGCTGGACCCGGCGATCGTACTTCCGCGCCGCCGCCACGAGCAGTTCCGCCTCGCGGGCATTGTGGCTGCATGGCTTCTCCACGTAGACGTGCTTGCCCGCCTGGCAGGCGAGAATCGCGGCCGGCGCGTGCCAGTGGTCGGGCGTGGCGATGCAGATCGCATCGACCGCCGGGTCGTCGAGAATCCGGCGCAGGTCCGTGACCCCTTGGGGCGGCTGCTTCTGCACTTGGGACACAGACTCGATGGCCTTCTCCACGTTCCTTTTATCCACGTCGCAAACGTACGCCACTTCCGTGTTCGGGCAGCCGGCGAGACACCGCGCCAGGTGCGTGCCCCGCCCATCCGCCCCCCGCTCATCGCGGCTGGTGCCGATCGCGGCGACCACGATCTTGTCGTTCGCGCCGTAAGCCGGGCGCACGCCGGCCATGGCGATCAGTGCCGTCGCCGAGCCGCGGCGCAGAAACTGCCGCCGGCTTACCTCGCGTCGATTCTCCGATCTCATGTTGTCTCCTCTGCTACACGCAGCGTATGTGTCCAGTCTACCGGGTGGCATCGCCAAGGGCTCGGCCCTTGACGATGGCTTAGGCACTTGATGAAAGCTGGGCCCATGCGGGAGAACCATCGTCAAGGCCGGAGGCCTTGGCGATGCCACCCAGGTTCCTTTCTTCTGGGAAGGTGTGTGAGAAGGCGGTTGGCCGTGGCATGGGCTTCCAGCCCATGCATCATCGGCAGGATGCCGATGCCAAAGAGTCCACGGGCAGGATGCCCGTGCCACTTCTCACACACCCTCTCAGAAGGTGCGTGAGAAGCCAGCCTTCTCTGGGTGGCATCGTCAAGCGGAGTCTGGGCTCCCAATCGCGATTCATTGCGATTGGGAACCCTCTTCGGAGCTTGGCGATGGCGGATTTCCCGTGCGCCGGACCATCGCCAAGGCCTACCGGCCTTGAGGCTGCCACCCTTTTCACACACCCTCTGAGACCCATGCTGGACCCCTACTTCCCCGGCGAGACCGGACCGAGGCGGACCTGCGGTTTCGCCGCGTATTCTGCATATCGTTGAGCCACATTGCCCCGTACGGCGTCATGCCGATGGAGGCACAGACGGTACTGCAAACGCAAAGGCCGGTCCGGCTCGATCCGATAGCTTTCTTTCAGGTTGAAGGCCGCACCGGCCCAGCCGTCGTTGCGGCAATGCCAGTACGTCGGATGTCTCGGATTGTCGGGATGATCGAAAATTGCCACGCCACCCCAGCGTGTGGCACCGCCGCCCTCGGCGGTGTTTGGTCCGGGTTCGGGGGCCCCTTCCCAGCCGGGGGCGGCTGGGCCACACGGGCCCGACTGGTCGATCCACGTTGCCTGCTTTTGATGCGCCTCGCGCTCGTTGCGGTCGCCGGCGGAGTTGACGATTTCGCCCCCGCCGTCGAAGACGGTCATGGACTGGGCGACGCGCACCGCCAGGAATCCGAAGTTCGTCTGTCCGAGCATGACAGGCTCCGGACCGGCCGGCGCGAACTCCAGCTCGACATCCACCAGCCGATCGTCCGGCGCGCCGCGATAGAAGGTCCACGTGCGCTTGTCGACCATGGCGGGCTTGATGTCCGGGGCGAGTGCGGCGATCCACCGGGTCTTGTGGATCAGCCGGCAGAAGACCGGCCCATCTTCCAGCAATTCCAGCGAATCGTGCCCGATGAAGCCGCCTTTGCGCTCCGACCAGAAGTCCTGGCCGTTCACGCTGTTGTGGGCGATCCAGAGGGAGTAATGGTGGGCGTGGCTGCCGGTGGGGTCGTGCGGCTTGCCGAACTCGGTCAGGCCGATCCCGTCCGGGCCGTTGACCGGGTACAGAAAGGGACGCCGGATTGCCGGCTCGGACAGGCTGACCGCGCCGGCCCGAGGGCCCACGTGGTACCGTGTGACCAACTGGCGATCCTCCAGGATCTCCAGGCGGCTGTCGAGCGGGTACTGCGGCCGGATCTGCACGCGCGGGAACCAGCGCACCGGGGTGGTGCGGCCGGCGGCGTCAAAGGCCTGCAAGTTCTGCGGCGGAAAGGGCACCTGCAGGAACGAGCCCTGGCGCAGCACCCCGAAATCCAACCGGTACCGGCAGACGCCCCGGACCAGTGGGTCGGCCATCCAACCGAGCCAACCGGCCACGCGGAACTCCTTCGGCACCCCCTCCGGACGGTACTCGCCCAGGTAGCTGATGGCCGAAGGTGTCCCCGGGAGCAGCGGCCGCTCTTTGAGCCGAGGCTGCGGCAGGGGGCTGAACTGCACCGGGACCTCGGACGCGGCGGCACCGGACGACAACTGGAACAGCCGCAGCGACTTGGCATCGACTGTCCCCTCGATGCCGGCCTCCCGCAGCGTTTGCGAGAGGTCGATGAACGTCGAGACCGGCACGTTGCGGGCGTCCTCGGGAAGGCCGCGCACTTCGATCGCCAGCGAGAGCCAATCGTGGGTCGGCGTGTCTGGAGCGGCCGGGGACAGTGGCACGAGTGCCAGGCACAAGGTCACGCTCGCGAGAAGGGGGCGACGATAGCTCATGGGCACGACTCCGACAGGACTCACTTCGCCAGCTCCGGCAGGGACTTTTCCGTGAACTTGATGATCTCGTTCATCATGCGGACCGCCTCGCAGGGGTACTTGCCGACCGCGGTCTCGGCCGAGAGCATGACGAAGTCGGTGCCGTCGATGATCGCGTTGGCCACGTCGGTGACCTCGGCCCGGGTGGGCCGGGTGCTCGCGGTCATGTGTTCGAGCATCTGGGTCGCCGTGATGACGAACTTGCCGGCGGCATTGCATTTCCGGATGATCTTCTTCTGGACGAGGGGGACTTCATAGATCGGAATCGCCACGCCCATGTCGCCCCGGGCGATCATGATGCCGTCGGCGGCGGCGATGATCTCGTCGATCTTCTGGATGGCCTGGCGGCTCTCGACCTTGGCCACGATCCGGCAGGCGGGCAGGTGGGGTTTGACAAGCGCGGCCGCCTCCAGGACATCCTGGGCATTCCTCACGAACGACAGGGCAATGTAATCGACCCCTTGCTGCAACCCGAACTGGATGTCCCGCTTGTCCTTTTCCGTCATGGCCGTGAAGGTCAGGCGGGCGCCGGGCATGTTGATGCCCTTGCGCTCCTTGAGGACGCCGCCCTCGATCACGGTGGCCCGGATACTGTGGCTGTGGACATCTTCGGCCCGCAGGGCGAGATTGCCGTCGTCGAGGTAGATCATCTGGCCGGGCCTGATCCGGTGCAGGTCGCCCGCGTAGTCGAAGGGGATGGTCCTGGGTCCATGCGCCTGCGGGTCGTTCGCCAGCCAGACGGTGGACCGGTTCGTCAGGACCCGGGTCTTCTCGCCGTCGAAGCGCCCGACGCGGATGCGGAAGCCTTCGAGGTCCTGCATGATGCGGATGCGGCGGCGGTACTTCTGGTTGATCCGCCGGATGAGGCTCACCGATTCCAGGTGCTGCTCGTGGGTACCATGGGAAAAGTTCAGCCGGACCACGTCCAGTCCGGCGGCGGTCATCTTGCGCAATATGGTGTAGTTGTTGCTGGCCGGTCCCAGCGTGGCCACGATCTTCGTTCTCGGCATCAGACGAACTCCTCAGTCGATACCCGATTGCTTCATATGCACCCGGGGCAGGATACCACGCGATGTTCCGCATGTCCACGCCATGAATGCGAAGCCGTAGTACCGCGCTTCACAAGTACCGCGACTGTGGGTGAGGTTGCTTCGTCGCTGCGCCCCTCGCAATGACATGATTGCCGCGCTCGGCGAGCCTCGCTCGCAATGACATGGGGCGCCCCAGTATGTCATTGCGAGGAGCTTCAGCGACGAAGCAATCTCTACTCTATCGTCTCAAAACTTGCGATATGCCGTAGCAGGTGCGTACCGCGCACCGTCCGGCACGGCGTCCATGCCAATCTGGTGAATAGCCGTCCGGCGGCGGTGCGGTCTGTTTCGTGGGTTCGGAGTTCCGCCTTCAGGCGGGTCTGAAGCTCTTCCGGCGCAGCCGGCTCCATTTTCTGTAAACACGGAAGGGAAAGTGGAGGTAGGACTGTCTTGACCCGCGCAAACGCGGAACTCCGAACACCCGCGTAAACGCGGGACTCCAAGCTTGACACGGGAAGCTCCATCCCTGAGACTTCCAGCCTGGGTGGGAAAAGCAGAATGTCCCCTTTTCCCGCGATGTCCTTGGAGCCCTGACAGGTAAGGAGAACAGATCGGATGGCTGCAAAACGAATCCAGTCGATCGCCGTGATGACCGGCGGGGGCGATTGTCCCGGGCTGAACGCCGTGATCCGGGCCGTGGTCAAGACGGCCATCAACAAGTACCGGCTGAACGTCTGGGGCGTCCGCGACGGCTACCTGGGCCTGATCGAGAACCGGATGGAGCGGCTGGCCTATAACGATGTCAGCAACATTCTGACGGTCGGCGGCACGATCCTGGGGACGAGCAACACCGCCAATCCGTTCCGGTTCGCCGTCCAGAGCGGTCCCCGGATGCAGTACAAGGATGTCTCGGATCGTTGCGTCCGGGTGCTCGCCGAGGGGGGGATCGACGCCCTCATCTGCATCGGGGGCGACGGCACCATGGCGACGGCAGCCGAGTTCGCAAAAAAGGGCCTCACCGTCATGGGGGTGCCCAAGACTATCGACAACGACCTGTACGGGACGGATGTCACGTTCGGCTTCCATACGGCCGTCACGACCGCGACCGAGGCGATCGACAAGGTCCACACCACGGCCAGCTCGCACCATCGCATCATGATCGTGGAGGTGATGGGCCGGTACGCGGGCTGGATCGCCCTGTACGCCGGCGTTGCCGGCGGGGCCGATGTCATCCTCATCCCGGAGATCCCCTACGAGCCCCAGGCGATCTGCGACTACGTCCTGGAGCGGTCCCGCCGGGGCAAGCGGTTCAGCATCGTGGTGGCCGCCGAGGGGGCCCGGGCGAAGGATGGGCAGATGGTCGTCAGCAAGCGGATCGCCGGCAGCCCGGACCCGATTCGCCTGGGCGGTATCGGACCTGTCCTGGCCGATCAGATCGCCGAATGCACCGGCCTGGAGTGCCGGGCGGTGATCCTCGGCCACGTCCAGCGGGGCGGCACTCCCACGCCCTACGATCGGACATTAGCGACGAACTTTGGCCACACGGCCATCGAACTGCTCATGAAGGGCCAGAAAGACCACCTGGTAGTACTGAAAGACGGCCGGTTATCCAGCATCCCGCTGCGGCGGGTGGCCGGGCGGATCAAGACGGTCCCGCACAATCACGAGATGATCCGGGCCGCCCGCGCCGTCAACACCAGCTTCGGCATATAGAACGCCTACGGAATGGAATAGTGGAATAGTGGAATAGTGGGAAGAGCGCCGGCGGCCACCCACCATTCCAGTATTCCATCATTCCAACATTCCATCATTCCCGTCCCTCCCATCCCGCATTGTGGTATTTGCTGGTAATCTCAATCCAGCAAGCGAATTTTCTGCGGGTCTGCTTAAGGGCTCCCGGGGTTCTGTCGATGAAGGCGGCAGGGAAAGTGGGAAGTGTGAAGTTTGAAGGGTAAAGTTTGAAGTGGAAACTGGGAAGGGAACCGAGAACCCGCGTGGTCCCTTTCTGTACTTCAAACTGCAAACATCACACTTCTAACTTCCCCAGAGTGGAGATCCAGACCATGCAGTGCAATCCAGGCGATCAATTCCGGTTCGACCTCACGGAGGAACAGAAACGGCTGTGCGACTGGGTCGCGCAGCAGGCCCGGACGGAGGTGGGCTGCCCCGCGCGCCTGTCGGCGTTCGGGGTCCCGGTCCGGCAGATTCGCTACCGGGACGCGACGGCCGCCCTGGACCTGCACGAGGAGCAGCTTACGCGCATGTTGAGGGGTATGCGTGAGCGGTTGGACGAGATTCACGCCATGGTCGAGGCTCCCATCGTGAACACGCAGACGCCGTACTTCGAAGTCCCGGTCCATGCGCCCCACATCTGGGAGAAGTATCGCCGGGCCGAACAGGAAGTGGAAGATCAAGTGCCTGTGGAGAGTCGCCAGTTGGAGCTGGTGCAAGGCTGAGAGGGTACCGGAACGTCGCCCGTCGCTGGTCGCTCGTCGCTTGCGAGGGACGAGAGACGAGCGACCAGTGACGAAGAGAGGGTCAGGATGAACTGCACGAAGACCAAACCCGGTCTGCTGGAGGAGCAGCCGATTCGTTGTTACCGCGTCTGGATGAAGCCGAAAGCGGTGAAGAAGACCGACCGGCGCGGCCACACACTTCTGGGGCAATTTCTGCTCGGAGCCAAGAGCGGCAAGTAGGGGCGAATCCTCTACTGGTCCCGAGGGTCCGGCATCTCGTACGCGCCCACGTCGAAGGGCGGCCGGCGCACCGCGCCGCGGAAATCCAGCGGCGGCGCCAGGTCCGGATCCGCCCGACCCACCAGGACGGAAGCCGGTTTGGGCCGGTAGTCGCGTTCGGCCGGATCGGCGAACACCTGCAACGGATCGCCGCCATCCACGAAGCGGCTCCCATCGAGAGCCGCGCCCTCCAACCGGCCCCAAACGTGATTGGCGCTGAACCGTTGCGCGTCGATGCCGGCGGCGTCCACCGCCGTTGATCCGGGACAGTAGACGGCGTTGTTGCCGAAGACCATATCTGTCGCCTTGGACCAGCGAATCCGTACGCCCACGCGCTGATTCACGATGGTGTTGTTCACGATCCGCACGTTCCGCACGTGCGGCACCGCCACGTGGGGGGCGGCGGTAATCCCGGCGACGGTGCAGTTGAAGATCACGTTGTTTCTCACGACCGCGTCGGAGACCACCTGAATTCCCTCGCCGGCATTCCAGATCCGGTTGCCCTCGACGATATTGACCGCCGGTCCGCCGCCGTAGACGAAGATCCCCGGAAAGTGCCGGGCCAAGTTCGTGTCGTGGATCACATTGTGGCGGACGATGTTGTTGGAGGAGCCGTACTTGATCTCGATCCCGTCGCTGCCGCCCTCGCTCGTGCCGCGCAGATGGTGGATGTAATTGCCCTCGATGAGGCTGTTGGTCGTGACACACGAGCCGCTGTGGCAGCCGATGTACATGCCTTCGCCCTCGGTGGGACCGGTGTCGCTCAGGCCGGTGTGGTGGATGTGATTGTTCCGGATGATGAAGGCGTCGCAGTTGCCGCTGTTCATCGTGAGGGCGTTGTTGCCGGTCTGGGCGATCTCGCAGTCTTCGAAGGTGATGTGATGGCCGCGAATGAAGCGCACACCGGAGCTGCCGCCGCGGAACCGCAGCCCGCGGATCACCATATGGCAGCAATCGACGAATTCGATGTTGTTATGCCGGCGGCCGCCGGCGGGGCGGGTCAGCACCGGCTCCTGATCCTTCGCCGCTCGGATCACGATGGGCCGCTCGGGCGTCCCCTGGACCGTGACCGCGCGACGGCCGGTCTGCGAGTACGTCCCGCCGCTCAGGACCAGCTCGTCGCCCGGCTTCAGGGAATTGGCGATCCGCTCGAATTCCTCGTCTTCCTGTGCCGTCGTCGGCTGAATCTCGTAGACCGCCCCCAGACCAATCGGGGCACCAAGCAGGCAAGACCACAACACGACCCATCGGATGCTCATCGCGCGCTCCTAATCTAATACCACAACGCTACGATTTGTCCCTCGGTTTGACATAAGCTACGCTAGAACAGGAGGTTATGAAAATGTCACCCCGTAGCCTTATTGGCGTTAAGGCGCCGAAGTGACATTCCCGTATCTCATTGTTTCATAATGACTTACGACTACTGCGGTCCCACAAGATAGCGTTGTAGTACTAAGATCTTAAGATATAATAGAAGAGAAGAAGGGGCAAGGCGGAATTTTGAAAAATGGAAGTTGGGCTTATTATCCTTCTTGGAAATCCGCCATCGGTAAGGCCTGCGCAAAGCCTACGGCCTTGCCGCTGCCACCCGTGGGTGCCACCAAGCCCCTGGGCAAGATGCTTGTGCCACTCTTCATACACGTTCTCAGTTCTCGGGTTTGGCTCCCGGGCGGCGTGGCGGGTAGAATGGCGCCCATGACAGAGAGAACGTGGCAATCGCCTTTTCGCCCGCGGGGGATGGTGCTGACCCTGTTGGCTACCGTGTGCGTGCTCGGCCTGACGCACATTCCGCAGAGTTCCGTGCCGCGCGTGTTTCAGGTCAACGGCCTGGACAAGCTCCAACACGTGGTGGCCTACGGTCTGATCGCCGGACTGTTTCTCCGTTCGCTCCGGACGCCGGCGCATCCGGCGGTGCTGGTGCTCGGGTTCGTGGTGCTGGCGGCGATCGGGGCCCTCGATGAGTTGACGCAGCCCTGGGTCAATCGCACGGCCAGTGTCCTGGATTACCTCAGCGATCTGGCCGGGGTGGCCATCGCCTATCTCGTCTTTTCCATGCGTGCGATATCGGCCCGGAAGGCGGCATGGCAGCGCGGACAAAGCGACTGACCCGAGTCGATCCGGTGGAGGCAGGTCATCGCGATGCCCGTGGCGCCGCAGCAATCGCAGACGCCGGTGGGGGGGGCCGCCGGCGTCCCTTCGTACCTGACGGGAGACGCGGGACCTTCTCCTCTTTCCGCACGCTCTTGCCCGGCAGGCTCGTCCGGCGCGGAAGAAGGATGCCCCCTTTTCCCCGGCTGGGGCTCGAAGTACAGGTTGATGACGTTGCTGGTGGTCGGTGGTCCCGGCAGCGGCACCATGTGAATGGCGCCGGCGTCGGTACGCGGCTCGATCTGCCCGCCGGCGGCTCGTGCAGGTTCGCTCCCGGCGCCGGGGGCCGGGGCGGGCGCCGCGACTGGCGCGGCCGGGGTAGGCTCGGCGGCTGTTCTCTCCGGTCCACCCGGCTCACCGGGTTCCTGTTGTTCCCCGGGTCCGTCCTGCAGTTGCTTCTGTGCCAGCTTCGCCTCGGCCTCGGCTCTGGCCTGGGCCTCCTCCTCGATCTTGGCGTTCGCGGTCTCCACGATCTCGGTGAAATGACGGACCTTGTCCAGGAACTGCGCTTTGAGTCTCTCGATCTTCTCCGTGCTCTCCAACTTGGTTTGCCGGGCCGCGTTCTCGGCCACGGCGCGCTCCCACATCTCGAACGCAAGGCCTTCGGCCGCGGCGCGGTCTTCAGTGGCGGCCTTCGCTCCTTCGGCCTTCAACGGCCGGGCCTTGGCCTTGTCCTCGCCCGGCAGTTGCACCCGCCACCACCAGCGGCCCGCCCGCTGATAGAGCACGCCCGGCGGCGAAATCCTGAGGACCTGGTCCGACTCCTGCGCGTGGGACGGTGCGGACGCCGCGTTCGGCTCCTCGGGCCCGCGAAGTCCCCTCTGCTTATCCTGTCCCCCAAGTTCACTGGGCGAGACTTTGGAATCGGGTTTGCTCGCGCCTTTTCGCGTGGCGCGGGTCTTGCGCGGCCGCGTCCTTCTCTTGGCAGCGTTCTTGCCCTCTTCACCGTTCTTCGTTTTCTTGCGTCGTTGGGCCACGGTAGAATCAGTTGCGCCGGGTCTCCGCACGCGTCCGCGCGGGCCGGGGTCCTTCAAATTCGGTTTCATCGTACGCTTGGGACTCGTGTTCCGCAAGCGTCGGTTGCTCCACGATCCACGGTGTCACGAACACGATCAGCTCGCTGTTGATCGTCTGCTCGCCCTTGAACCGGAACAGCGCCCCCGCCAGCGGCAGATCGCCCAGCAGAGGCACCTTGTTGATCTGCTTGGTCACTTCCTTTTTCCGCAGTCCGCCCATGACGATCGTCTGGCCGTTCTTGACGATCAAGGTCGTATTCGTTTCGCGCCGATCCACGACGGGCTGGGCGAACGGCTGGCCACTGGCGCCGGCGACCTGGACCTGGCCGGTGACGACGCTGAACACGGGCCGCAGTTGCAGCCGGATCATCTCGTCGCGCGCCGCCAGATGAGCGGTCACATGGAGCTCCACCCCGACCTCGCGGAACGCGGTCGTGCCGATGCTGCCGCCCAGGGCGGATTCCGTCAGCTCCTGGTAGGGGATCTCCGAGATGATCTTCATGGTGGCGGTCGCGTTGTTCAGGACGAGGACCCGGGGGTTGGCCAGCAGCTTGGCGTTGATCTTCTCGTTCTGCGCCCGCAGCAGGACGTCGATATCGAGATCCGAGGTCAGCCAGCCGAACCGCAGCCCGGCCGCGGTGCTGCCGGCCTTGGACGTGGCGCCGCTAAACTGGCCGATGGTGAACGGGTCCGTCTGCTGGTCCGGCTCGCCGCCGGTGAAGATCGACCTCGTCCCTCCCGGCTCGAACGTCGTTCTCGTGCCGGCCGACCATTGCACGCCCAGGTCGAAATTGTCCTTGCTCGTGATGTCGTAGATGCGGGCCTCGACGAGGATCTGGGGCGTCATCCGGTCGATTTGGCGGATGAGCTCGCTGATGTCTTTGACCTTCGATTCCTTGTCCGTCACGAGGACGCGGCTGGTCCCGCGGACGTGGGAGACCGAGCCGGACTCCGATTTGAACTTCTCCAGCGAGCGGACGACGTCGTTGACGTCGGCGTAGGTGATCTCGAAGATCTGCGTGGCCTGCCGTTCGGGCACCTGCGGCATCTCGTCCCGCGCCAGGACTTTGACGATGTTGTGGCCCACGACGTAGTCGTACCCGTGCACCTCGAGGATGCTGCGCAGGGCCTCTTCGAGCGCGACGTTCGTCAGCTTCACCGTGGTCTCGCCCTTGACGTTCGGGCTGGCCACCACGTCCACGTCCGCCTGCTCGGCGACGATCCGGATCACGTCTTCGATGGGCGTCTTGCGGAAGTCGACGCTGATCTTCTTCTGCAGTCGCTCCCGCAGCGGAGTCTGTTCCACCGCCGCCAGTGACGATCCGCCCGCGTAGAGGGATGCGCCGAGGAGCGCCCACACCGCCCAGACCGCGGTCGCCGGTCCGGGCCGTCCCGTGTCAGGTTGTCTTGTCGTATGGCATTTCATCGTCAATCTCACTCTCCGTTCTGGCGGCCGCCGCTCAGCGGTTGACGGCCTGTTTCCATCGGCGGCCGTTCCTCTCGAATTGGACGCCGTCCGTGTCAATCTTCTCCACCGTGGCGCCGAGTATCTGCTGGCCCTCGCGGACGACCTGGGTGCCGATGATGGCCGTGGGCCGATCGTCGCTGTACAGGATTCCCGTCACCATCAGATCCACCGGCGGCTCCGTCGAACGGGCGGTTGGTTCGGCGTTCTCCCCGGCCACCGCCGCCGCGGGTGTCGGACGCATGGGGTCGCGGCCCCGGGGCTCGTAGGGGGCGGGAACGGTCCACGCGATGTCAAGATCGGTCACGATCGGGCGAGCGGCTTTCACCGGCGGGGCGACCGCCGCCGGGGCGGTGGCGCGGGCGCTCAGAGGATTCTTCACCAAGGCCACCAGCACAACCACCAAAACCGGAATCAGTGCCAGCATCAGCTTCTGCCGGCCCCCGGCGGCCTTTTCTTTCCGCGCATACGAGCGCAGCGCCGGTTTTGCTTTGACCGCATGCACGTTGCCGGCGTCGCTGGGAAGGTCGGGGAGATCCGCCGCGGGGATTTGCCAGAGCGGCCTTGCCTTCTCCGACGCGTCGGCGTCATCCCGCGCCCCGGGGTGGTCTGGGGTCACGAGCGGCGGTGGCTCCTCGGTCTCGTCCTGGTCCCTGTCGTCCGCCGGCGGCGCCGGTTCGTGCGGCGCGTTCGCGCCGGGTTCGAGAAGCTTGGCCAGATACCACGCCAACGGACTGTCGCAGGGCTCTTCGGGCTTCAGTTCCCCGGCGAGATCCGCCGCGTCCGGGGCTTCGGTCTTGTCTTCTTCCACGCGATGATGACTGGCAACGCCGATCATTGCATGCCCCCTGTCAGCCCGGGGGGCTTCTCCACCAGGACCGCCAGTTCCATGCGGGCCTGCGGCTCTGTATGTTGTTCCATGGGGCGATTGATTGCGAATGTTTCCACGAAAAGCACGGGGTGGTGGCGTTCCAAAGTGTTCAGAAAGGCCGCGAAACGCCAGAAGCCCGCGGAAAAAGCCAAGTCCACGTGTTTCTGTCCTACGTGCTCCAGATGGGGCAGGGTGTCCGAGCCACTCCTGTGGGCCGGTCGCATTCCAAAGGACCCCAGCTTGGCTTCATTCGCCAACTCGCCGATCTTGAAGGCCAGATCGGGAGCCTCCGCGAGACTCACCACGAACTGGCCGATGCGGCGCTGCAGGCTCTCGACCTCCGCGGCGAGATGGCCCTGATTCTTTTCTTTCGCCGCCTGCAGGGCTCGAGCGTGCTGCTCCTTGTAGTGGGCGACTTTCGCTTCCAGCCCTTTCTTGTGGTCCAGTTGCGGGCGCAGAAGCAGGGCGTAGCAGACCGTGGCTCCCAGGAAGCAGGGACCCCAGATGACGGCCAGGACCAGAAGATATCGGTTTCGAATGCTCATGATCGTCCGTTCTCAGTTGCTATGGGATCGTCGGCTTGCAGACACAGTGGAGCTCGTAGAGCACGGCCTCCCGGTTGTCCAGAAGCATGGCGTTCTGGGAGACGGTGATCGTATCGAGCATCGGCCCCATGGTCGGCGAGCACCGCAGGCTGTCCTGGAGCTTCCGCACCGCCTCGGACGAGCTTTCCTTGTCGGTTCCGCAGACGCCGATTCTCAACTCCCATACCGGGACGTTGGCTTCGACATTGCGGGCTGGGGCGTCCCGGGCGGGGACCCTGTAACGCACCGTGTTGCGTCGGGCCTCCAGCTTTGTGAGCACCAGAGTCTCCGACAGATTCTCGCCGAGGTAGGTCAGTATCGGCGACCACTGGGTGCGCCCGTCGAGGGCGGCTTTGACATCCGACAAGCAGGAGAAGGCCTTGGCCTTCTCTCGTTCCAGTGCTTCCTTCTTCTGGACGGCGCCTGCCAGACCCTCGATGGCCGTCGCGAGTTTGCGCGCCTGCTGGCTTTGGATGGCGATGACGACCTGGCCGTCCAGGTATACACTCGTCGCCCCGACGCCGACCAGGAAGGGGACCACGACGATCAGGCAGGCGAAGGCAATGCCGCCCGGTTGGCTCCGAATCGGGACTCCTTCTCCCTTGAGCAGATCGATGATGTACTTGGTGTCCGTCATGCATGCCTCAGGGCCAAACCGGCGGCCACCGCCAGGGAAGAGCCCTCCTCTTGCGCCTGGTGGCCGGGGGAGGGCGGATGGAGGTCGATGGGACTCTGGCCTCCGTCCTGTGCCAGGGGATTCCACCGTTCCACCTCGATGTTCAATCTT
>VGYL01000080.1 GCA_016872975.1 Planctomycetota bacterium | reverse complement strand
ACTCCTGCACCTGGGCTTGGAGCGACGCGAATTCCTTCTCCCGCTCGGCGATCTGCCTCTCACGCTCCTGCAGGCCCTTCTCGGTCTGCTCGCGCAGGGTCTTCATCTCATTTTCGATCTGGGCCTTCTCGGCCAGCAGCTTGGCCTTCTCGTCCTCGAACTTGTCCCGGGCCAATTGCTGCTCCCGCTCGAAGGCGTAGCGGTACTCTTCCTTCTCGCGCTGGCGGCGCTTGGCTTCGATGATGTCCTGCTCCTTGACCAGGGCATCGTGCTCGGCCTTCTCCCCCTTCCACTGCTCCCGCAGAGCCTCCATCTCGCTGTCGAGCTGCTCCCTTTCCTCGGCCATCTCCCTCTCGAACTCTTCCTTCTCCCGGCGCTGGGCCTCAATCAGCGCCGCCAACGTCCCGGCGGCCCGGTCGATCTCGAAGACCTCCTTGAGTTCCTTCTCCTTGATGCCGATCGCCTGCTGCACCTGCTCGTACTTCTGGACTTCCGCGGCCAGCTTGTCGCCCAGATCATTCAGGGTCCGGGCCATGTCCTGCTTGAGTTGGTTGATCCGCTGGAGCACGCCGTCCGTGGTCGTCGTCTGCACCGCGGCCAGGACCTGCGCTTCCTTCTTCTCCTGGACCTTCTGCTCGGGCTTCAACTGGGTCTTGTCCCGCTCCTCCAGTTGCTGCCGCATCTCGTTGTAGGCATCGAGCAACTCCTGCTTGGTGCTCTTGAGGCTGGGCTCGGGGCCATCGCTCTTCTTCTGGACCGCCATGTCACGTCTCCTCATCAACCGTTGCACACCGAATATGTCCCGAGTGGCTGTCACCGGGGCAAGTACATTATATGTCCCGACCGCTGGGCTTCAACCTTTTCCCCTGCCGTTCCCGCAACGGGCGTGCGACAGCCCCGGCGGGCTTGAGCGTGCCTCCGGTACATCAGGATCCATCGTGGCTGCCGGCCGTGCTGACCGACGCCGGCCCCGCGGGGTCCGGTCGTGCACGTCGTGTTCGGATCAGGACGCGTGGACCCGCGTCAACTGTTCCTGCACTTGTTCAAGCTGCCGACGCACGACCTGTAGTTGGGCCTCTTTCTCCGCCTGGTCGATCGTCCGCCGGCTCAGATCCCTCGTGAATTCCTCAAGCTGTCCACCGCCGGTCAGGCGGGTCAGTTCCTCCCGTCGGCGCACCCGATTGATCCGGGCCTGGGCTACAACCTCCTGGGCCCGGATCAGCTCCACCAGAGAGGTCCGCCCGGCCGCCACGACCTTCTTGGTCTGCTCGAGATTCTCCTCGCTTGTGGCCAGGAGCCTCTCGAGCTCCCGCGTCACAACGTCCGCGCCCAGCCGTTGGTCGGCCTCGTCGCGGAGCCGAGCAATCTGTTCCTGCAGGGCCCGGCGCCGGGCACCGAGGCCCGCCAGGTCCAGTTCCAGGACCTGAGCCCGGCGGGTCAGCTCACTCCGTTGTCCGCCCAGGTTGACGGTGTCCGCATCCGTGCGCGGAGGTAAGGGCGCTAGCTGCGCCAATTGCTCTTGCACGTCGTCGAGTTGCCTGCGCACCGTCTGCAGTTGGGCCTCTTTGCCCATCTGGTCAATGGCCAGACGACTCAGCTCCCGAAGAAATTCCTGAAGCTGCCCACCGCCGGCCGAGTGGGCCAATTCCTCCTGGCGGCGCGCCAGATCGATGCGGGCTTTGGCCACGCTTTCCTGAGCCCGGGCCAGCTCCACCATGGGCACCTGCCCCGCTTCCACAGCCTGCTTGATAGGCGGAAGAGCCTCCTCGCTGGCAGCCAGGAGCCTTCGGAGTTCCTGCGTTATCACGTCCGCGTCCAACCTCTTGGCGGCTTCGTCGCGGATCACGGCGATCTCCGCTTGCAGGGCCTTGCGCCGCGCATCGATGCCCGCCAGGTCCAGTTCCAGAACCTGTGCTCTGCGGGCCAGTTCGTCCTTTTGTCCCCCCAGGTTCACGGCCTCCGCGTCCGTGCGCGGGGGCAACGGCGCCGCGCGCGTCAACTGAGTCTGCACCTCGTCATGCTGTCGGCGAACAACTTGCAGTCGGGCCTCCTTCTCCGCCTGGTCGACCGCCAGACGGTTCGATTCCCTGGTGAACTCCTCCAGCGGCCCGCCCCCCGCCAGGCGGGTCAACTCTTCCCGCCGGCGTGCCAGATCGATCCGGGCCCTGGCCACACTCTCTTGGGCCCGTGTAAGCTCCATTTCGGAAACCCGACCGGCCGCCGCGGCCTGCCTGAGCTGTGACAGATTCCGCTCGCCGGCCGCCAGCAGCCTCTGAAGCTCCTGCGTCACTGCGTCCCCGCCCCACTGCCTGCCTGCCTCATCCCGGATCATGGCAGACTGCTCCTGCAGACCCCGGCGCCGAGCCGCAATGCCCGCCAGGTCCAACTCCAAGCCCTGAATCTGGCGCATCAACTCACTGCGCTGCCCCATCAAGTTCACCGCTTCCGCGTCCCCGTGAGGTCGTCCCGCCGGTGATCCTGCCGCGGCATTCGCTCCGGATGCCGCCGGCGGCTGCTGTTCCGCTGCCAGAGTCCCGGCCAGCACAACGATCAGAGCGATGATCATGTATTTCGAGCATCCCATAGATTTGCCCCTTCTTGTCTCTTGGTGTCGTGGATTCGCTGTTGTTCGATCCGGGCCAGCCGTTCCCGCGCGACCTGGGCCCATGGGCTGGTCGGGAAGAACTGGATGACCTCCCGATAGGCCCGCACAGCGGATTCGCTCTCGTTCAATTCCTGGTACACCTTGTCCGCCTGGTAGACGAGGATGAAGGCCGCCTTATCGACCTGCCGCTCGATTTCCCGGATCGGATCGGGAATGCTCGCGAACTCCGCCTCCAGCGAGGCCAGACGGCGCTCCCGTCGATCCGTCTCCAGCACCTCTTGCAGCAGCTTCAGGGTCGCCTCCGTCTGTGCCTGCAACTGGCGGACCTGCTCCTCCAGGGAGGCGATCCGCTGCGGCTGCGGTTGGGGTCTTCCCGTCGGCAGGCAGACGACCCACAGGGTCGCGCCGAGAACGATCCCGGCCGCGACGGTGGTCGGGACCGCCATCGTAACGAGCCTCTTGCGGTGAATTCGGCGCCGAATCCCAGCGGCCGTCGCCAGGGCAAAGGCCGGCTCCCCTGCCGCTTCATCCGCTCGCGCCAGCAGTCGTTCGATCTTCTCTTGGTTCACGATTTCTCCTCAAGCAGGTCGCCCAACCGGTCCCGCAGCCGTTTCCGTGCCCGGGTCAGGCGGACCTGCAGGACATTCGTCGTAATCCCCAGAAGCCGGCAGACTTCTCCGGCCTCCAGGCCCTGCAAGTACGTCAGAGCGACCACTTCCCGGTACTTCTGCGGCAGCGCCTGGACCGCCCGACGGACCCGGGCGAAGGTCTCCTGGTCCATGGCGGCCTTGTCCCCGCCCCGGTCAGGGCTCTCCACCGTCCCGGCCTCTTCGAGGGCCACGGGTCGAAGGCGGCGTCGGCGGAACCGGCACCGGCGGCACTGGTTGACCGTGATGGTAAAGAGCCACGTCCGCAGGCTGCTTTCGCCGCGGAACTTCTTCAAGCCCACGAACGCCGCGACGAAGACGTCCTGGACGATATCGTCCACGTCGCCGGGCCAACCGAGCAGACGGTTGGCCAGGGCCGCGACCTCGGCCGCATGCTGCTCCACGATCCTGTCGAACGCAGAATCCTCTCCCCGGCGGAACCGCTCCACCAGGGCCAGATCCTCACACACCTTCGCCATGGCTGACATATTAGAGTCGCCCGCTGGACCAAGCTTACAGGAAATTTTCGAGAGATGCACAAAAGGGTGTTGAGAACGAGTAGATTAGTGGGCAAATGTCCTCAGTCGCGCGGCTTCAGGACGAGGATCAACTCCCTCGCCGTCTGCCTAGCTTCTCGACCGTTACCGGTTTCGCTGGTCTTGTTGTTTCCGCCCAGGGTGCTGAACTTACGTTCGACCTCTTTGACCGTCGCTCGGAAGAACTTGCCAGCAGTGTCACATATGAGAGAACCGGAGAGACCATTCGAACAGTCATGCTCAGGAAACGTGAGAACCGCTCTGACGTGTCTCTCTGCAACAGTCTGGAGCAGTTCCTCAAGGGCGTTCAACGAATGGGTCTTCACGCTGAACTTCGACTGAGGCCTAAGACTACGGGGCGGATACCGCCCAACTCCGGAGACCCTGCCAGATCGACCTCTGGCAATTGTCTCGAGGACATGGTAGAAACGGCTGTACTGAACACCAGAATATGGCGGATCAATAAAAGCTATATCGCCCGCCGTGAGCGTCCTTGCGACGTCGTTGGCATCCGAGACAATCGCCTCCCCTTCTTCTCTTGCGAATTGGCTTGCGAAAGTACTGAGCGATTTGCGAGTGTAGGCTACGATATCCTTCTCCCACGCCTTCTGAAGGTGTGGTTTGGCGCTTCGAGTAGGTTGGAACGGCTGAGCAGTGTGCCCCGGTGAGGCAGCGCACCGGCTTGCCGCACAGATTAGAGCCGCAAGAGCAACCGTCCGGGTGGGTTCGTCCTCAGGTAAAGCCCGGCGGAGGAGATCAATCCACACCGCCTGCGTAGGGCTGAAGTAATGTCCACCGTACGCCTGCGTGATAGGACAGCGGTCTTGGCTTTCACTCCATGCCCTACAGTCACGTACAACCCCGTGAGTAATCCTCTGTGCAGAGGGCGTGTGAATCCTCGAACAGCCCTCCTTGGCCTGCTCAAACCAGCGTGCCCAGATCCGGGTTGCATCCAGGGGGAACCGTCGTCCAATGACGGCCCGTGTTAAAACGACGGAGAACTCCTGAAGATCAGAAGCGAGCACAGACAGTGAGTAGTTCTGTGCCACGTGGCAGGCCACCGCCCCCGAACCGGCAAAAAGGTCCACAAATCGCCTGGTCCGAGAACACACAGAGCGCAGAACCTCGCCGAGACCATTCTGCAACATCCATCGCTTTGACCCCATGTACTTCATCGTCTACATTCTCTGGCCGTAGAGAGCGAGGTATACTGGCTCTGTCACATTGAACTTCATTACATCAGGACACCATGAGGGTTTCCTGTGGACTCGCCAAAAGCGGTTGTCCTCCCCAAGCACGTCATCAACGCACTGTCGAAACTTCACAATCCGATGGTAGGCAACTATTTGAACGTTATCAATGTCAGGAAATCTATCCGCGTTCGGGACGGGCACATCCGAGAATGCCATGCCAGCTATTCGTTCGATCCGATCACTCATCGCAGTGAACGATAGCGGTCTAAACACCGGAAACCGATCTATGTGGTCAACGTAGTTGGCTTTGTTCCGATGCGATCCATCTGATTCGGGTATGTCCTCTCGGTTTGGATAGAGGAACGGGTCCTTCGCAAAGGATGGATGTCCGCTGACGTATCTCCAATAGAACGCATGCTCCCGGTCGTTTGCGCCCTTCTTCTCGATGCGGCAGATAAGGTACTTCCCTTGAGCTTCCAGTCTGAGAATACACCTCTTCTTGTATAGCTGGAAGACACCCAGCAGGTGGGCCAGACCTCGGATTGTGTAGTGACTTGCGTAGTACCCTGAAACCGATGCCCAGATCGGGCTCGCCTCTGTCAAGGAGGTGGAGATCAAGAAGCTGTGAAGTGCACGCAGCCACATTTCAACGGCAGCAGTGGCAAAAAGTGTCAACTCCTTCGGCGAAAGAGCGATTGCCTCACTGCTCTTGTCTACTCTTGGGGACAGGAGGCTTGCGAGAGCACCAGTTCTCGGAAAGGCATCGGAAGCGCTCTGCCGGTTCAGTCCCGCGAACATCACCTTTATCTGCGTTGCGAAGGAATCGTCCACAGTGTCAGATCCCAAGTTCCCTGTTCACTACTGCGCGACACTCGTTTGCCATCTTCCCAATCTTCTCGGGCTTGGCCTTGCCAAGCTTCCGTTTCGCACTTACGGCGGCCCAGAGCGTATCCCGGAAAAGACCAATGCCTCCACTCCCCAGATACTTGCGGTTCTTGAACTCTTGTTTTCCGATGAAGAGGCCATTTTCCAGCAGACCAGCCTTCTCAGCGACATCCCGCAGCCAATTGGTCAGCCTGCCTTGGGTAGTGGCCGAAATGAACGTCATGTGTTCCTTCTTCAGCTTCCACAACAAAGCCGGGACAAGAGCCAGAACAGAGACAAGTACGCGACCTTGGTAGGCCACATTCTCCGGTCCGAGTTCGGCGTGCGCCTTCCTCTTCTTCGGATCTTCGAAACGTCCGGATGCCTCGAACCACGCTGTCAGACATTGGCTCAGGAATTCCGTCTGCATTTCGAGACCGTCTATTCCGCAATTCTCAAGCACAGGAAGGATATCCTCGATGGCATTGTTGAGAGTGGACAAGGCAATGACATCTTTGACTCCGTACCTTATGCCAGGAACCTGGATCATTCCCACCAATGGACCGGCCTCCAGCATCAACTTCCGTCCGATGTCCTGTGCACGTTCCTTATGGTCGAGAGCTTCTCTTCTGCCGCGAGCTGTTGGGTAGAGGTCTGCCACGAGCGACCGATCGACCTTCTTCTGATTGAAATTCACATCAATGAATATCTGGGCTTGCTTGCGGGGTGCCTCGCCCGGCGCATCAAGATCTAGGAACACCTCGGCAGGGATTTCCCATTTTGCCCCAGGTTGGGCTTCCTGGAGCAACTTGATGGCAAAATACGCACCGTTGATGCGGTGCTGTCCGTCAATCACGGAAAAGTACAGCTTGGGGTTCGTCTCATCAAAAATCAGAGTTGCAGCCCCGTCTTCGTCCACTCGGTCAACCGGTCTGATCTGAGCACCATTCACATGAAGCAGGACGTTGGAGAATGTCGGGAATTCGCTACTGGTAGGTGTGATCACGCGATTCACGCGAGGTGGCCATTCGCGTCCTGGTTCGTTCTTTTTGGGCTCATAGACGTCGCGGAAATACGTGTCCAGTTTCTTCGGCACATCAACGATCTCACGTTGAAGCAGATACGCAGCGATCTGGCCGACACGCTTCCATTCAAGGGAACGTTGAATAGCCCTGACCTTATCGGCGTTTCGATGAGGCGAATGTGGCGTGCCCGGCCACCACTCCATGAGTTTCTCAACATCCAAGGCACAGAGACAATGACTCGTCTGTTGAAGCGCCGGTGGCACGAAGGGATTCCTCGGAACAATGACCGAGATACGCTGTATGGATGCCTGCTCCGATTTCGGACTCATAGGACCCCTTCCCGACAAGGTTCGAAGCTTTGCGCGATTCAGGCACAAACTGCCAACCCGTACATCGCCAAACAAACAGGGCAGCTTGGCAGCCGACCATACTACCGCTGACCTGCGTGCTCTCGTTCGCGCTGGAGCCTCACGCTTGTGCCAGCGTCCATCTCACGGATTCTGGAACCGTGAGTATTATGGGGGTGTTATCGGCGGAAGGCAAGATGTACCTGAACCCGATGCAAAAAAGCCCGGCGTGAGCCGGGCTTGGAAATCGGAGGGACTGCGCCTGTCGCCGTCAGAGGCCGGCGGCCTTGCGCAGGACGTCGACCATGTCGGTCTTTTCCCAGGTGAAGTCGGGCAGGTTGCGTCCGAAGTGGCCGCCGTAGGCGGTCTGGGCGAAGATCGGCCGCCGCAGGTTCAGGTGCTCGATCATGCCCTTGGGGGTCAACGGGAACAGGTCGCAGACGATCCGGCTGATCTTCGTCTCGCTGATCTTGGCGGTGCCTAAGGTGTTCACCAGCACCGAGAGCGGCTGGGCGACACCGATGGCGTACGAGAGCTGGATCTCGCAGCAATCGGCCAGACCCGCGGCCACGACGTTCTTGGCGACGTAGCGGGCCATGTAGCAGGCGGTGCGGTCCACCTTGGTCGGGTCCTTGCCGCTGAAGCAGCCGCCGCCGTGACGGCCCCAGCCGCCGTAGGTGTCCACGATGATCTTGCGGCCGGTCAGGCCGCAGTCGGCCTTGGGACCGCCCAAGACGAAGCAGCCCGTCGCGTTGACGTGGAATTTGGTGCTCTTGTCGAGCAGGCGCGCCGGCATCACCGGCTCGATCACCTGCTCGATGATCGCGTTGCGCAGCTCGCGGTACTTGATGTCCGGGTCGTGTTGGGCCGCGATCAGGACGGTATGAATCCGCTTGGGCTTGCCGTCTTCGTACTCGACGGTCACCTGGCTCTTACCATCGGGCCGCAGCCAGGGCAGCTTTTTCGATTGCCGCATCTTTTCCAGCCGGGTGGTCAGCTTGTGGGCCAACAGAATCGGCATAGGCATCAGCTCCGGCGTCTCCTTGCAGGCGTAACCGAACATCAGGCCCTGATCGCCGGCCCCCATCTCCTTGTGCAGGCCCTCGCCTTCCGTGACACCCTGGGAAATATGCGGACTTTGCTTCGAAAGCGCTACCAGCACGGCACAGTTGTCGTAGTGGAACCCCAGCTCCGGATCGTCATAGCCGATCTCCTGGATCGTCCGGCGCACGACCTCGGCGATGTTCACGTTGGCCTTCGTGGTGACCTCGCCGGCGACGACCGCCATGTCGCATTTGACCAGCGTCTCACAAGCCACCCGGCTGAACGGGTCCTGGGCGAGCATCGCGTCGAGAATAGAGTCGGAGATACAATCCGCCACCTTGTCGGGGTGGCCCATCGTCACCGACTCACTGGTAAACAACGAGCTGCGCATATCGCAGTTGGCGTTCAGAAGATTCGTCTTTTGCGTCATTGCCTATGGCCCTCAATGAAAAACCCGGGAAATCGTCACACATCGCTCAAGACAACCCGTTTCCAGCCTCAACCCTGGCGTCGGGGGACCCGACTCTGCGGCTGTGCCAAAGGTCCCTATCATAGGTCGATCCCCCCCGCCGTCAACCAAAAAAACGGATGTCTTCACTCGTCGCTCACCCCCCCCAGGAAACGGACCCAACCGGCGCCGCAAGGACCTGTTCCGACCCGGGGCGCGATCCGCGTCTTACCGTCGTGGACTTCTCCGCCACTACTGCCATACCTGCCCCTTCCTACACCTGCTGCCCTGGACCTACAGCCGGTGAACCTGCATTCTCATGACGTGACCAACCAGAGCCCGCTCGACCCGCATCGAGCAGAGCCTCATTACTATTAACGATTCCCTTCCCATCCGTCAAGCAACTGATAGACTATGGTGTTTCCAACAGGAGACCGACTGATGTCCGATTCGAGTTCCTGGCATGACATTCTGGAGAGCCGCGACGCCGGCGTTTATGACATGGCCACGCATGCCCCGGGCCCGCCGGGAGAACTGCCGCTCGCCGGCGAATTCCTCGCCGGCGCGCCGAGCGGCGATCTCTTCGGCCTGATCCAGGCCGTGGGGATGGGGTGGGAGCCGTCCCAGGCTTTGGCCGACGCCTTCCTGCTGCTGAGCCACCAAGGCGGGATTCGCGGCGCCGACGGCAAGCCCGTGGCGGTCGGTTATCACGTGGGCCATTATGAGCTGGGCCTGCTCATGGAGGCGGCGGCCCGCGAGTTCCAGCGGCTCGGCTGCATGCCGTTTGCCGCGTACTGCACGGACCCCTGTGACGGGCGGACGCAAGGCACGCCGGGAATGATGGACAGCCTGGCCTACCGCAACGACGCCGCGAGCATCTTTCGGCGCTTGATTCGGAGCCTGCCCGGGCGCAAGGGCGTCTTGGGCATCGCCACGTGTGACAAATCCCTGCCCGCGATGATGATGGCTTTGGCGTCCATGCGCGATCTGCCGGTCGCGATCGTGCCCGGAGGGGTGACGCTGCCGCCCCGTCAGGGTGAGGACCTCGGGACCATCCAGTCCATCGGGGCCCGCTTCGCACAAGGAGAGGTGACGCTGGACTATGCGCGGCAGATGACCTGTCGCGCCTGCGCGAGCGCCGGTGGGGGCTGCCAGTTCCTGGGCACCGCCGCCACGGCGCAGGTCGTGGCCGAGGCGCTGGGCCTGACGCTGCCGCACGCCGCCCTGGCCCCTTCCGGGCAGGCGATCTGGCTGGATCTCGCGCGGCGTTCGGCCCGCGCCTTGCGGCGGCTCTCCGGCCTGGGCCTGACCGCCGGCCGCATCCTGACGAATGCGTCCATCCGCAACGCCATGACGGTGTTCGCGGCCTTCGGCGGCTCGACGAACCTGCTGCTGCACATCCCGGCGATCGCCCATGCGGCGGGTCTGGACCGCCCGACTATCGACGAATGGAACGCGGTCAACCGCAGAACACCCCGGCTGGTCGATGTCCTGCCGAACGGGCCGGTCGGGCATCCCACGGTCCGCGCGTACCTTGCCGGCGGGACGCCGGAGGTAATGCTCCACCTGCGACAACTGGGACTGCTGAACCTGGACGCGCTGACGGTCACCGGGGAGCCCCTGGGACGAGCGCTCGACTGGTGGGAACGGTCGGACCGGCGCAAGCGTTTGCGGGAAATCCTCTATCAGAAAGAGGGGATTGATCCCGACGACGTGATTCTGCCGCCGGACCGGGCCCGCGTGCGCGGCCTGACGGGCACCATCACGCTGCCGCAGGGCAACCTCGCCCCCGAAGGATCGGTCATCAAGAGCACCGCCATCGATCCGGCGCTGCTGGACGCCCAGGGCGTCTACCGCAAGATCGGGCCGGCCCGCGTCTGCATCGGCGAGCGGGCCGGCATCCGGGCGATTCGCGAAGGCGCTGTGCGGCCCGGCGATTGCCTGGCGGTGATCTGTGCCGGACCCCTGGGCAGCGGCATGGAGGAAACACTCGAAGTCACGGGCGCTCTGAAGAATCTCTCCTGGGGCAAGCACGTGGCCGTCCTCACCGATGGCCGTTTCAGCGGCGTCAGCACCGGCGCCTGCATCGGCCACATCGGCCCCGAGGCCCTCGCCGGCGGCCCTCTCGGGAAACTCCTCGATGGCGATATCCTTCAGATCGTCATCGACTGCCGGCGTCTGCAAGGACAGATCGACCTGATCGGGGCGGCCGAAACGCCGGCGGAAACGCGAAGCCCGGAATTGGGCCGCCGCCTTCTGGCCGCGCGCCAACCACGGCCCGATCTGGCGCCGTACTCCGACCTGCCGGACGAGACCCGGCTCTGGGCGGCTCTTCAGGAAATCAGCGGCGGCACCTGGGCCGGCTGCGTCTTCGACACGCGGCAAATCCTACGCACCCTGGACGCCGGGCGACGTAGTCCACCTATCGATGAAGGATAATGGATGATGAATCATCATAAACAACGACTCGCGGGCGTGTTCGCCCCGGTGGTGACGCCGTTTCAGGGCGAGGTGCCCGACCTCGACGCCCTCGCCTTCAATTTGCGCAAGCTGCGCCAGACGAGCCTGACCGGGTTTCTCGCCCTGGGCTCCAACGGCGAGGCCAAGAGCCTCACCGAAGAGGAGCGGCTGCTGGTCCTGGAGGTCTTTGCGCAGGAAAAGGGCGACAAGGTCGTGATGGTCGGCACCGGCTATGAGTCCACGAAAGAGACCATCGACAAATCCCACATCGCCACCCAGATGGGGTTCGACTATATCAGCGTCCTGACGCCGCACTATCACGCCAAACAGCTTGACGGGGCGGCCCTGCTGCGCTACTACGAGCGGATCGCCGAGGCGGTCGCCGCCCCCGTGCTGCTGTACAACGCGCCGCAGTTCGCCGGCGGGGTGCAGATCCCGCTCAAGACCATCGTCGAATTGGCGAGCTATCCGAATATCGCCGGCATCAAGGACTCCTCGGCGGCCGGGCCGGGCCGGTTCCTCGCCGAGATCGACCCGGATGAGGATTTCTCCGTCCTGGCGGGCTCGATCGACTCCTTTTACTCTTCGCTGCACCTGGGCGCCAGCGGCGGGGTCCTGTCGCTGGCGAATGTGGTGCCGGAGGCCTGCGTGGAAGTGTACAATCTGTTCCTGCAGGGCATGTACGACCGCGCCCGGGAGTTGAGCGCCGGGCTGATCCGGCTCAACCAGTCGGTTTCCGGCGCCTGGGGCGTGGCCGGCGTCAAGGCGGCAATGGATCTCATCGGCCTGCGCGGCGGCCGGCCCCGGGAGCCGCTGATGCCCGTCCCCGCGGAGGCGATCGCGCAGATCAAGCAGGCACTGATCAGCGAAGGCTTTCTGGTTGCGAGCCTGTAGGATTTACGATTTATGATTTATGATTTATGATTTATGATTTGAGACTTGGACATGGCTTCCAACAATCTTCAAATCGTAAATCATAAATCGTAAATCATAAATCGGAATGGTTGGGCATGTGGGTTTTGGGCGTTGACATCGGTACGACGAGCATGAAGATGGGCGTGTTCCGCCTGGTCGGAGAGGAACTCCAGCCCGTCCGCCAGTTTTCCCAGGGGTACCCCATCCACGTCTACAACGACGGCTTGTTCGCCGAGATCGACCCGCGCCAGTGGCAGGAAGCCTTCGTCGCCGGGTGCCGGGCGCTGGCCCCGCTGATGGCCCAGGTGGAGATCATCTCCCTGAGCGGCACAACCCCCGGCCTGACGGCGATGGATAAGGACGGCACTGTCCTGCATCCGGCCATCCTCATGCTCGACCAGCGCTCCCACGAGCAGGCCCGGCGGATCATCGACACGGTCGGCTTGGACCGCCTGCTGGAAACCACCGCCAACATGCCCGTCGCCGGCGGCTGCTCTCTGGCCGGCATCCTCTGGCTCCGCGACCACGCGCCCGCGGTGTTCCAGAAGACGCACAAGTTCGGCCACAGCAATACCTATTTCGCCCACTGGCTCACGGGCGAGTACGCAATCGACCCTTCCTCCGCGTCCCTCTCAGGGCTGTACAATACCGTGCGCAACGACTACACGTGGAACGAGACTCTGGCCCACACCTTCGGCCTCTCTGCCGACCGGCTGCCCGAGCTGGTCCCGGCCTACCGCAGCCTCGGCACGGTCCGCCCGGCGCTCGCGCGCGAGCTGGGGTTTGCGAAGGAGCCGCAGGTGCTGATCGGCGGCAACGACGCCGTGCTGGCCGCCTATTCCGTCGGCGTTCGGGAGCCGGGCGAGATCGTCAACGTCAACGGCACCTGCGAGATCAGTCTCGTCTGCCTGCCCGAATGTCTGCCGTCGCCTCATTACAACATCCGCGCCCACGTGCTGCCGGACCGCTGGCTGACCCTGCACGTGATGAACGCCGGCGGCAAGGCCCTGGAATGGTTCAAAGGGGTCTTCTGCAGCGAAATGACGGACCGCGAGTTCTACGAGGACTTTCTCCCGCAGGCCATCGACGCCTGGCTGGAGCGTCCCTCCGGCGTGACTTACACCCCTTACCTGATGGGCTCACGCTACTCGCTGGAACCGCGCCAGGCCGAGTTGCTGGGCCTGACCCAGACGACGAGCCGCGCGGAGATTCTGGCCGCTCTCGTTCGTGGCCTGTGCCGCTACCAAAGCCGGCACCTGGACGACGTCGAGCGACAGGTGCCGCTCCAACGCACGATCCATCTGACCGGCGGCGCCGTCAACCCCGCCCTGATCCGCGCCAAGCGAAAATGGCTGCGCGACGGCGACTATGTCCATGAGGAGGATTCCTCCGTCCGGGGCGCCGCGATGCTCGCGCAACTCCATCTCGCCGAGGCCTCCCGTCCCTGATGAGTTTTGACTGGAGTTTCGACAGACAGAACCGGTAATCGCATGCCTCCGTTGCCGGGTGCCATGTCTACGCCTCGTAGACATGCTTGCTTTCGTGAGCAGGACATGCCTACGCAAATCCGTAGGCATGGCAGCCAGCCATTACCGAAGTTGCTCGTCAAAACTCATAAGGCGGAACTTCAAACTAGTTCTTACGGTGGGGCAAGCCCCACCCTACCGATTGCCGAACTTGTTCGTCAGAGGGTGTGTGAAACGGGTGGCATCGTCAAGGCCGGTAGGCCTTGGCGATGGTTCGGCGCACGGCAAATCCGCCATCGCCAAGCTCCGAAGACTCCGCTTGACGATGCCACCCAGAGAAGGCTGGCTTCTCGCACACCCTCTGAGAGCGGTCGCGGCGGATTCTACGGAGAAGACTTGCTGCCGGCCGATTCGGCCAGGAGCCGGTCCCGCTGGGCTTCCCGGTCGTAGTACTCGATGGCCTGGCGGATCGCAGGTTTGAAGTC
>VGYL01000079.1 GCA_016872975.1 Planctomycetota bacterium | reverse complement strand
CGGCCTGCGCCTGACGCTGACCAAGAGAAACGTCCAGGACATCGAAGGACTCTTCGGCTTCTTCGAGGCCGAGGGGATCGAGCGGGTGTGCTTCTACCATCTGGTCCCCAGCGGCCGGGGTGCGGCGATCGCCGATGAAGACCTGACGCATGCCCAGACGCGCGATGCCCTGGATCGCATCCTCGCCAAGGCCCGACTGCTCAAGCAGGCCGGCCGCCAGACGGATATCCTGACCGTCGATAACCACGTGGACGGCGTCTACCTCTACCGGAAGCTGCTCGCCGAGGGGTCGGAGCGGACCCCGGAGGTCTGGAAGCTTCTCACCTGGAACGGCGGCGGCCTGTACAGCAGCGGCGTCGGTATCGGCTGCATCGACTACAACGGCAACGTCCACCCCGACCAGTTCTGGTGGCATTACGATCTGGGCAGCATCCACCAGAGGCCCTTCAGCGAGATCTGGACCGATCCCGACGAGCCCCTGCTCCAGGGTCTGCGGGACCGACGCTCCCGCATCAAAGGGCGCTGCCGGCTGTGCCGCTATTTCGACGCCTGTGGCGGCAGCCTGCGGGTCCGCGCCGACGCCCATTTCGGCGATCCCTGGGCCCCCGACCCCGCCTGCTACCTGACCGACGAGGAGATCGGCTTGGACGAGGCGAAGCGACAGGAACTCCTCCAAGCTGGCGAGCATTTCGACTTGGCCTCATAGCAACTCCTCGGAGGGTACGTACCACGCACTGCCCCGGCTTTGTTTCGCATGATCGGCCCCCCAGCCTCGGCCGGTCCGCTCTCTGAGTCGAGTAGGCACGGGAGTTACCTCACCCGCCCCTCACAGGCTCGGACGCGCGCCACCACAACTCCACCGGAACGGAACCAGGCCCCAAGACCGCGTTTTTACGCGATAAATTCAGACCGCCAAATGCCCCCACGGGGCGGGCGTTTTTCACGCGAAAAAATCAGACCGCCAAATCATATACATGGCGCTCTGATGCCGGCATCCGGTCTGGCGCCCCTGAAAACGCGGTTTTGGGTCCTCAAGAGCCCATCTTCGGCGGTCTGATTGGCGGTCTGAACTGGCGCCCCTACGAGTTAAGAGTTTTTGTGTCGCGGAGCCGACACAAAAGCTCGGTTGGACGGCGGCAGAGGGCCGGTTTGGGGTTTTAGAAAAGAGAGATCTCAGCGGGACGGAACCATCGGCGTGTTCGATTAGGGCTGGGCGAGCGACCATCCTGTGCCGAGTTCGAGCCGGCCGGGGCAAAGGCGTGATGGTCGAGAGTCCCAAACCGTTGCGGTGGGGCCATTGGGACAGACCGCCTGCGGCTCGGGCCACGACGCCGTATCGGCCGAGTCCGCCAGGATACGCCAGAGGAGCCAGCAGAGCAGCAGTATCATGGCGGCGGCCTCCCTTGCGGCGGCAGCCGCCGGACGTGCACGAGGGTGCCGCGCCGGCAATAGGGACAGGGGCGAGCGGCCGGAGAGCACGGGCTCGGTTCGACAGCCGCCCGGGGCGGCCGCACCGGCTGCGGGACCGGCCCGGGAGCCGAGGCGGGGACCGGCTCGGGGGCCAGCCGCTGTTGCCAGGCATGCAACTGGTCCCGGTGGGAAGGGCTCCACAGGCCGTAGTAGCGCACCTTGTGAACCCCACGCGGCAGCACATGCTGCAGGAATCGCCGCAGGAACTCCTGGGCCGCCAGGGTCATGGTCTTGGTTTGGCCGGTGGCGGAATCCCGGTAGCGGAAGGTCACTTTGCCGTCTTCGATCGCAACCAGGCGGCTGTTGGTCAGGGCGACCCGATGGATGTAGCGGCCCAGATACTCCAGGCCCTTCTCCGTGCCCTGGACGGCCGGTTTGCCGTGGACCACCCAATCCTTCTGCCGCACCGACGCCGGCAGTTCGAGCGCGGGCAACTGCCGGCGGATCCGGTCCAGGACCACGCCGCGAAACAGCTTCGACAACGCCCGGACCGGCACCAGGTAGTCCGGCCGGGCCGGCAACCACTGCTGTCCATCGGCCGAGACACCGCCGCCGGTCACCAGACAGTGCACGTGCGGATGATAGATCAGGGTCGAGCCCCAGGTATGCAGGACCGTCATCACGCCGACCAAGCCCCCCACGTAATGCGGATCGGCCGTCAGCTTCAAGAGCGCCTCGGCCGCCGCCTGCATCACCAGGCCATACATCTGCTTCTGATGGGCGCGCCCCATGGGTCGGAGCTCCTCGGGGAGCGTGAAGATCACGTGGTACTACGGCACCGGCAACAGTTCCGTCCGCCGTTGCCGGAGCCAGGCCGCGGTGTCGTCGGCATGGCACTTGGGGCAACTGCGGTTGCGGCAGGAATGATAGGCGTAGTGTTCCCGACCGCAGGTGTCGCACTCGTACAGATGCCCGCCCAGGGCCGCCGTACGGCACTGCTGCAGGTCCTCACAGGCCCGCCCCTGGCTCGGGAGCATCTGCTCGGCGAACTGTTCGAGATAGGCCGGGCCGTATTGCCGCAGGACATCGGCCACTTCGAGCATGGCGTCGTCGTCCGGCTCTCAGCGGTTCATCAGTTGACTGTCGCGATCCTCGACCCGCAGCCGCCGGGCCTCCGAAACCCGCAGCCCGCAGGTGTCCCTCAGGGTCAGGCTCATGCGGGCCGTGGGCCGCCGCACCCGATCCAATAGGGCCCACACTTCCTCGCCGCTGCGCACCACCGGCAGCATCCTCTCCCGCGTGCCGCGCGGCAACACCAGCACCGGCCCGGCGCGTCCCAGGGTCCGCTCATACAGGCACCGCAGAGCGGCCACGTGCCCCCGCCACGTGCTCTGGGCCACCTGGCGGGTCTCGATCCGGTAGAGCAGCCACGCGCGTATCTCTTGCACGCCCCGTTGGTCGGGCGGGCTCTGCCAGTACGCCGCCAACGCCCGCCCCTGGTTCCCGCACGCGTGCCGGGTCCCCGCCTTCAAGCCTCGCATCGTCATGTCCTGCACCATTCGTTCGCGCAGTTCGCTCATGGGTACACTCCTGTTGCTCAAATACCCGTCGCTAACGCCCCACAGTGGGCCGCCAGACACGGAGCATACCTAAAGCATAACCAAGATTCCCCCGGACCGAAGTCCGGCCCAACCCTCCGCAATCGAGTCCGCCCCATGAGCCCTCTCCTACCGCGAAGCGGTTTAGTCCCACGCCATGTATATCAGTTTGGCGGTCTGAATTTTTGGCGTGAAAAACGCCTACCCCATGGGGGCAGTTGGCGGTCTGATCGTTCAACGGAACTCGACCAGGGCGGCGAAGGCGGTGAAGCCGGCGCCGAAGGATAGGAGCAGACCGGTCTGGTGGAGGCGGGGGCGGGCCTCGCGCAGGATGCGGTCGAGGACGAACAGGACCGAGGGGGAGGACATGTTGCCGTAGTTGCGGAAGACCTCGTAGGAGAAGCGGAGGCGCTCGGGGGTCAGGCCGAGCTGCCGCTGGACGGCGTTGAGGATCTGGGTGCCGCCGGGGTGGACGACCCACCAGTCGATCGCGCCCGGGGCCAGGCGGCGGCGGTCCAGGAGGCGGTGGACGGCCTGGGCGACGGCCCGGGCGCCGATGACCGGGACATTGCGGGTCAGGACGTTGCGCAGGCGGCCCTGCCGCGTGACATAGCGGAGCTGGTCGCGGTAACGCGGCAGGGTGACGGATTCGAAGTCGAGAAACCGCAGGGCGCCTTGGGAGGGCAGCCGAAGGGGCGGGGTCGTGGCAGGGACTTGGAGTCCCCCGGGACCGCCAATCTCCCGATTGGCCTCCGGAAAAGAGCCGCTCAGGAGAGCGGCGTTCCCAGGGTCCGCTTCCAGCCCAGGCGCCATCGGCGGGATGCCGAGGCCACGTTGGCCCTGATCCCGCGCCGTGCCGATCTCGCCCCGCGGCGAATATGCGCCCATGGGTACGCGACAAGCGGGGCAACGAGAGGGACCGGCCGGATCGTCGGCATCCCGGTCCGCAGTGAGGACCGCGGCGGCGGCGCCGTCGGCGAAGATGCTGTTGCTGACGATCAGGTCGGGGTCGGGACCGAGAAAGAAGGTGGCCGAGCAGACCTCGACGGACAGGCACAGGACCGTGCGTCTGGCGCCGGACTGGATCATGCGGCAGGCGGCTTCAAGGTTCGGGAGGGCCCCGCCGCAACCCATGCCCATGAGGTCAAGGACCGAGGTGAAGGCGGGCAATCCGAGGTCCTCCACCCGGTAGGAGGACAGGCCGGGACACAGGTAGCCGGTGCAGGTGTTGACGATGAGGCCTTCGATATCGGCGGGCTTCAGGCCGGCGCGGGCCAGGGCGGTCCGGGCGGCCTCGGCCCCGAGGCGGCGGCCGTGCGTTTCGAAACGCCGGATCAGGCGGTCCGGGTCCTGCGAGCAGATCTCTTCATCCACATCGACCGCGAAGTACCGGCCCCGGATCGGGCCTTCCATCAGGAGCTGGCGGTACAATTCCTTCTCCTGGGGTTGCAGCGCGAAGTGCGCCGCCATGAAGGCGTAGGTCTCCTCCTGCGTCGCGTACCGCTTCGGATTCGCTGTGGCCAGGGCGGACAGGACAACGTTCATACTTGCCCCCTCCGATCGAAGCGCACGACCCCGGCGACGCGACAGAACCACATCCGGCGGGCGGTCGCATCGGGGTCGTGCTTTGCCAGTTGCCCGGCCAGCTCGTGCGGCTTGAAGCCCCGACGGATCGAGAGCAGGGCGTCGTGGCGGATCTCCGAGTTCAGCGGCAGGGCCAGGACCCAGCATACGAGGTAGTTGAGCAGGCAGCGATGCAGATCGTTGATGAGCACGGCCCGGCGGACGAAGCCGCGCAGGTGGGTGATGAGCGTGTCGATTTGGTCGTCGGTGAAATGGTGGAAGGTCATCGAGCCGACGGCATAGTCGAACGGCTCGGCGGGCCGGTAGGTGAAGATGTCCGCTTGGACCACTTTGACCGCCGGTGGGGCGGGGCTCGCCCCGCCGAAACCCTGGTGGGGCAAGCCCCACCCTACCTGACGAGCCACCGCACGCTCCGCCAGCTCGACGGCCTTGGGGTCGTGGTCGAGACAGGTGAACTCGATCCGATGTCCCCGGCGGGCGGCCCACCGGGCGATGGCCAGCGGCAGGTCGCAGTCCGCGGCGCCGATGTCCAGGACCGTCACCGGATCGCCCGTCGGGGATTGGGACAATTCCCGGCCGAGGAAGGAGCGCACGACTCGAATCCCGCCGCCGATGCGATTGACGATCCGCATGAACCGGTAGCTCTGCTCCACCAGCGGGGGTCGGCGTCCGGCCGGTCGAGGAATTCGGAGCCACGCGCCCGCTGCTCAAACACTCCACAACCTCCCGTCGACAAGCTGCTGTCGGGCCTCCCGGAGCTGGGCGGATTGCTCAAGCTGGAACCGGGTATCGATCGTCACGGCCTCCCGGGCGATCTCCTCGCAGTAGCGGCACTCCCGGCACGACAGGCGCGAGCAGCAGCGGTCCTGGAATCCCTGGAGGAAGTCGGCGGGGATCTTGGTCGCGTCAATCCGAACGGGGTTCCGGTTCAGGGCAAAGAGCAGGCCCTGGCCTTTCATCAGGGTATAGAAGGGCCTGAGCTTGAGCGGGTTGACCTGACCGGGTCGGACGAAGTGACGCAGCAGCCAGAGTTTCACTTTCTCGGGGGGCTCCTTGAACCCGTAGGGCGGAATCAACTCGGCCAAATTGCCGGTGAAACGCCGTCCCGCGTAGGCCCGGACTCGTTTGAGCAGCTCCGCGGAGGGGATGCCCCTCTCCAGGAGCTTGAAGTGCTCGTAGCCCAGTGCCTCGTAGCAATCGAGGTCTTCCGGGCGAATCCAGCCGGCCTTGACGAGCAGCGAGGGGTCTTCCAGCCGCTGGAGCGTGCAGGACAGGAAACAGTAATCGAGGAAGAGCCGGCGCGATCCATCCGAGCTGTGGGCGAAGCCGTTCTGATGGTAGGGCTGCATTTGGCAGTTCGGCAGGCACGGGTGGTTGGCGATCAGTTGCAGCTCGTCGTCGACCGCCTCGCGGATGGCCTGGAGCGTGGCGAAGTCCCGGTTGATCGAGAAGCTCTCGACGGTCAAGGCATCGGCGCCGAGGTCCTTCCAGGAGCGGGCCCGGCGAGGCGTGTCGATCTGGGCATAGACCCCCGCCTTGACGTAAAACTCGGGAAACGCTGCCTTTATGCGCTCCAGCAGGTACGGCGTGGAGACCGTCAGGCGTTGGATGCCCATGGAGCCAAGGCTCTCCAAGAGCCGCATCAGCTTCCTTTGCCAGCGGCGGCTCCACTCGCGGTTGCCCAGGCAGGAGCTGTTCAGGAGGTAGTTGAAGGCGATGTTCTGGCGGCTCAGGAGCGAGACGTAGACAGCCAGATCGCTCCTGGTCAGGGGTGTGCCCATGTAGCTCGGCCGGCCCCCGCCCACGAAAGCGGCGGGGAATTTGCCGTAGACCTCCACCACCGGATACCGGGCAAGCTGCGACACCAGATCGAACTCGTAATTGGCCGCGACCGAGAGCTTCATGCCGTCTATGCAACGGACCGGCCGCCCGCCTGCCAATCAGGAATTCCCTGTGGGTCAGATAAACGCGGCCAAAGAATACAGAAAAGCCGGAGGGAGTGCCGATATACACCTGAGTCGGACTCGGCTGGGGAGCGTACCGACATTTGCAGCGTGGTTTTTATAGGACATACCACAGGAGTAGGTACTGTGAGACGGAATAAGGGATCGCGCCGGAACAAGGCCAGGCAGGTGCTGTTCAGTGCGGGCTTCAAGATGGCTCTGCTGTGTCTGGGCACCGCCTTTTGTTTCGTGCTGCTCTTCAGTTGCCTGAGTTTCAACATCGGCGACTGGCCCAGCCAGTACGTGTACCCGAACAACAAGCCGCTGTTGAACTGGTGCGGCTCCGATGGGGCGTTTCTATCGTTCTACCTGCTGTATTACATCGGCCCGGGCGTCTTCATCGTCCTGGTCTCCGGGATCTGCTATTTCATCGCCAGGCTGGCCCGCCGGCCGGTCGGCCAGCCGATCTTCCGCACGATCGGCCTGGTGCTGCTGACGACGGCGGCGTCCGCCACGTTCTACAGCTTCTGGCCGCACCGGGTCTTTACCTTCCCGATGGGTTCCGGCGGGGTGCTCGGCATCTCCGCAGCGGTCTTTCTCATCGGCAATTTCGGCCGGCTCGGCGCGTTCATCCTTATTTGTGCCATGTGGTTCGTCGGCCTGTCGCTGCTGGCGGACAGCCTGATCATGGGCCTGTTCGCCGCCTGCGGCGTGGCCGCGCGGCGGATCGTGGGCGTCGTGGTGCCGGCCTGGGCGGTCGCCCGCGAGCACTCGGAGGCCCTGACGGACATCTGGCAGCGGCTCAGTGCCCGGCAGAAAGCGGCCGCCGCGGAGCGCCGCCTCCAGCAGCAAGCCGCCGCCCAGTTGCGGATCGGGGGCTTGACTCGCGGCGCGTTGCCGGCCGCCGTGGCACCCGTGGAAGCTGCGGAGCCAACCGTAGCCGAGGTCTCGCCGTCAGTTGGCGAAAACGCTGTTGCGCCTCCAACGGACGCTCCCCCGCAGAGCAGCCCCGCCACGCCGCAATGCATCGACGCGGTCTCGGAAGGCAAACGGCCCGCTCCCGTGCGCCAGCCGCAACCGGCGCCCGCGGCGTCCATTCCGTCTTCCTATGACGACTACAAGCTGCCGCCGCTGGATCTGCTGGCCGAGGGCGAGTATGGGTATGCCGCGGTGCAGGAGAAAGTGGTCAAGACGAAGGCCGCCGAGCTGGAGAAGCTGTTGAGCGAGTTCAACGTCAACGCGCGGGTCGTCGCCGCCGAGACCGGACCGGTCGTGACGATGTTCGAGCTGGAGCTGGCCGCCGGCGTCAAAGTCAGTCATATTTCCAGCCTGGCCAACGACATCGCCCGGGCCCTGGGGGCGGGGGCGGTCCGCGTCGTGGCCCCGATCCCCGGCAAGCACACCATCGGCATCGAAGTCCCCAACAACGAGAAGGAAAAGGTGCGGATGAAGAGCATGATGGAGCTGGCGGGCGGGAAGCCGGCCCGGATGGAGATCCCGCTGTTCCTGGGCAAGGACTCCTCCGGCGAGGCGCTGGTCTCCGACCTGTCGAAGATGCCGCACCTGCTGATCGCGGGCACGACCGGCTCCGGCAAGAGCGTCTGCATCAACACAGTCATCGTGGGTGTCTTGCTGACGAAGCGGCCGGACGAGGTCAAGATGATCATGATCGACCCGAAAATGGTCGAAATGACCGCGTTCAACACCGTGCCGCACCTGATGTGCCCGATCGTGACCGAGACGCAGATGGCGGTCCAGATTCTCGAATGGGCGACCGTCAAGATGGACGAGCGCTACGCCCTGCTGGCCGAGGCGCGGGTCAAGAACATTGCCGAGTACAACAAGCTGGGCGCCGAGGAGATCATCGCCCGGTTCAATCCGAGCACGCCCGACGAAGAGGCGAAGATCCCCAAGAAGCTGCCGTACATCGTCGTGATCATCGACGAGCTGGCCGACCTGATGATGACTGCGCCGAAGGAGATCGAAGCGTACATCGTCCGCCTGGCCCAGAAGAGCCGGGCCATCGGCATCCACATCATCCTGGCGACGCAGCGGCCGCAGGCGACGGTCGTCACGGGCCTGATCAAATCGAACATGCCCTGCCGGATCGCGTTCCGCGTGGCCGCCCGCATGGACAGCCGCATCATCCTCGACCAGAACGGCGCCGAGACCCTGCTGGGCGAAGGCGACATGCTGTTCCTCAAGCCCGGCACCAGCGATCTGATTCGCGCCCAGGGCACATTCCTCGATGACGCGGAGATCCGCCGGGTGGTCAAGCACCTCAAGGAAGTGGCCGAGCCGCAGTTCCACCCCGAGCTGACCCAGTTGCGCAAGGTGGACGCCGCCGACCTGCCCAAGGACGACCTGTTCGACGACGCGGTGCGGGTGGTGCTGGAGACCAAGCGCGGCAGCGTCTCGCTCCTGCAGCGACGGCTCGGCGTCGGCTATGCCCGCGCCTCGCGGATCATCGAGATGATGGCCGGCTCGGGCATCCTCGGCGAGTACAAGGGCAGCCAGGCCCGCGAGGTCCTGCTGACCCTGGAAGAATGGGAGCAGATCCGCGCCCAACAGACGAGCGCCGAATCCGAGCCTACTCTCATCGACGTGGGCGAGGAGCCGGAGGCGAAGGTTCCCGAAACCGCCTACGCCACCGAGGGCCAGCAAGTCTACATGTCGACCGACCCAGACGAAGAGGACCTCTAGTGCTTCATGACAATTGACTTTCCGAGTGGGTGGCAGCGGCAAGCGCAGCTTGCCGATGGTTTGCCTATCCGCCCTCGGCAAGCTCCGAAGACTCCGCTTGCCGCTGCCACCCGTCGCCCCTACTCGAAGGTTCGATTGTCATGAAGCACTAGCCTGGATTCCCACGTTAACTTCTTGCGTTAACACCACGGACCGAAAAGGCGATGCGGGCGGGCGGCTTTGAGAGCTGGTGCTGGCGCTCGGCGGGGTTAGCCGAAGGCCAGTTTCAGACGGCGATCGCCCAGCCAGGGGACGGCCACCTCGGTCTGGTCCAACCCGGCCGCCAGTAGCAGCGGGTTGTGGGCCCGCTTGGCGAAGGTGACCTGAATCTCTCGGTCCGTCAATCGGATGGTGGCGGTGGCGTTGATGAAGTCGCGAAACAGGTGCCGGGATTCGGCGGTCTCGTACCCGTGGCCGATCCGCAGGCCCAGGAGCCGGTACAGGCTGCTGGCCATCAGCGTCAGTTGCAGGTCACAGTTGACCTTCATCGCCACCGCCAACGAGAGGGCATCCATGTGGAAAAAGTCGATCCCATCGGCAATCTGGTTCTCGATCAACATCCGCCGGGCATACCGCTCGATCAGGGGCGCGGGGGAACGAGTCAGTTGATTGGTCAGCAACAGGGTCGGCTCTTCATGGCCCAGATCCAGGATGGTCATCTGCCGGAGCAGACCTTCGTAGCCCGACAAGGTGATCTGGCGGTCCAGGATCCGGGGGGTCTTGTAGAGACGACTGATACCCTCCAACTCGATCCGTCGCCAGGCCGAGGCGGGGGTGGTGGCAATCTCCCGCAGGAGCTTGGGACTGCGGCGGCGGAGCGTGATGAATCGGATGCCCAGGGCGCTCAGCCGGCTGAGATTCGCGTAGGTCGTCAGCTTCGAGTCAAAGATCAGTTCCTCGGGGTACCGTCCGGTCCGTTGCTTCCAGAAAGCCACGAACCACAGGATCTCATCGTTTTGCTGGTCCTTGCGCAATTGGCCGTTGGCGTAGCAGAACACGCGGGTCTGGTCATCGCGGGCCAAAAAGGCCAAAATCCCCTTCTGGCGCCGGCTCCGTTTGGTGACGTAGTGTTTCTCCAGCAGGGCGTCCTCGCCCTGGAAGGGGATCGTATGGAAGTCCAGATCGAACGATTCGCCCCGCGGCAGACCCAACGTACTGACGGCCTCAAACCAGCGGTGCATCCAGCGCCCATAGCAGGCCGGATCGATCCGACAACTGTATTCGGTCAGGAACGACCGCTTGGGAATCACGTTCAGTCCGGCAAATAGGGCCAAGCCCTCGTCCAGGACCGCACTCTTGACATGGCCATGCCGGGCGGTGCCGAAGAGCTTCAGTCCCAACAGGGAACGCAGGGCGCAACTGGCCGGGATCATCTTCGAGCCGGGCAGTCGGGCTTGGGAACAGATGCGTTCCAACGGGATCGGGGCCAGCAGAGGCACAAACAGAAACAGCCCGCCAAGCTGGGTTCGGATCGTCCGCGGCTGCAGATCGAGCTGTCGGACATCGGCCACGGCGGCGACCGTGGGCCGTACGACGGAGGGCCGCTCCTCCTCCGATCGACGGGGCAAGCGGGCAAAGCCCTCCTGCCGGAGCACCTGACTGACGGCCACGGCACTGAGCGGATGGCCCTCGTGGGCCAGGGCCCGGCTGATATCGTAGATGGACAGGTTCTGCTGGCGCAGGGCGACGATGCGGTCCCGCAGCGGGTCGGACTTCGGGGCGGCCTGGGGTCCTTTGGCAGGCGGCAGGAAGAACGGACGCTGGGGCGTCTGGCGGAACTTGTGGACCATCACCCGTACGGTGCCCGGGGAATAACCGAAGCGTTCGGCGACTTGGGGCGCCGAGAGCCCCTCCACGAAGAAGGCCCGGAGGGCTTCGTACTGACGGTGGGTGGCATTGGCCGGTTCCAGGAAGTAGCGGGCTTCCTTGCGCGTTATCTGTGATCCTTCACTGATAAACATATTTCCACTGTATGACATTACCGCCGGCAAGTCAACCGAAAAAAGCACGGAAATCGGAGTATTTTACAAAGATATTTGCAGCAGGCTCTTGCATGGGTTCACGGGCTGCGGTGCGGCAGACGTCGGCACATCGGGACATGAGTGTGACATATTGGATATATGTTTATAGGTGCATCGTGTACCATAACGCCTTCACGGCAGAACGTCGGCAGAACAAGGCATCCGCAATGAGTTGCCCCCTGTCGAGATTAACTCACATGAGGTGCGTGGGAATCCAGGCTAGCGCCGAAAGCAAAATACCCACCGAGTACCACCTTTGGCAAGAGAATCCTCGATATGGCAGATGACAAGATCAAGGCTGCTCAACGGGTCGCGAGTACCTTCGTAGGTTCGGGCTGTTCCGTCTTCCTTGGTGATGGAAGCAGCACGTCCTACGTCGGCCTCGCGCTCTTTGAAAGAGGCACGCAAGCGACTATTTGGACAAACCACCTCGCAGTTGCACACGAATTTCCACTCTGGGTTTCGGACAATCCGAATCTGGCTAAGACGAAGGTCTCTATTGCCGGGGGAGAAGCGGTCGATGCAACGAAGCAGACCCGCGCGCGTGCGCAGACTTTGCACGCGAGTGGAAGATCTATTTCCTACGTGCTCCTGTCGGTTTCTCAATTGGTTTTTCACGAGAGAGGGGAGTCGCAGTCACGTCTGGACTGTTGACTGTTCTTCTTGATAGGGGTGCGGACGTAAACGCAGCCAAACCGGACGGCAGAACGGCTTTGCATGCCGCTGCTGCCCGAGGTCACAAGGAAGTCGTTGCTCTGCTGATTTCGCACCATGCCGACGTGAACGCCAGGACCAGGGACGGCCTGTCCCCTGCGGACTGTGCCCGCAAAGCCGGCCATCAGGACATCTGGCGGGGATTTTCTTGCCCGGGGCGGGTTTCGCGGTTATAGTGTCGCGTCGAGCCGGTCGGAGCCGGCTGGTCGGACAAAACAGAACAGAGCGCAAAGCGACACCAGGAAGGAGTGACTGATATGGCGAAGTCTCTGCACAGCATATGCCGATGGACGTTCAATGCGGGTAAGGGCGGGTTTGTGCCGGCGGATATCCGGCCGGACTGGGCCGGGGGGCGGTTTGGCACGCCGGAGATGATTCAACTGGTCGCGGATCGAATCCGGCCCCGGCTGCCGCGGAACGTCGTGCTGGGCGTCGAGCTGCACTACGATGCCGAGGTTGATGACAACAATGCCGCCGAGGTGGCGGATGCCTTGGTGAGCAACAAGCTCTACCTGGCGATGATCACGCCCGGCGCGCACACGCACTTCGCCTACGGCGGGATCTGCTCGCTCGACAAGAACGAGCGCAAGGCCGCCGAGGAGCTCGGGACCCGCACGGTCGATCTGGCCTACGGCAAGCTCCGCAAGGCCTGGCACCCGGAGAAGGCCCCGGCCTTCGTCATCTGGAACGGCTCCTTCGGCTACGATGTCGCCAGCGTCGCCGTCCGGCAGATGTACCAGAACCTCAAGGAGAGCGTCGCGGGCCTGTGCAAGTACGAGGCCAGGAAGGGCGGCAAGCTCTTCATCGCCTTCGAGCCCAAGCCCAACGAGGGACACCCCGCGATGCTGATCCCGACCGTCGCCAGCGCCATCGTGTTCTGGCACAAGATCGAGGAGGAGTTCGGCGTCTCCCGCAAGAACAAGGGCGTCAACAAGGAGTTCGGCCACTCCGAGATGATCGGCCTCGACCACGTCTACGACACGGTCGAGGAGCTCGACAACGAGATGACCGTCCACATGCACCTCAACAGCCAGGGCTACAACGACGGTATCATCTTGGGCGGCCCCGGCAAGTACGATATCGACCACGGCGCCCGGATTAACGGGATGAACATCGCCATCGCGGGTCTGATCCAGAAGGCCGGCTACGACCGCTGGAAGGGCCACGACATGCAGCCCCGCGCCTACGACAACACGGAGCAGGCGATCGACCGGGTGGTCCGCAGCGTCCTGAGCTGGGAGGCCTGCGAGAAGGCCGCCAAGGAATTGAAGACCCGCGAGGTGCTCAAGGTCCTCGCCCAGCGGGACACCGCCGCGGCCGAAGACATGATGCGCCACGCAGTCATCAACGCCCAGATGTACTTCGCCCAGATGTACGCGGGCTGAGAAGGTCCGCACCTGTTTTGACAACGTGAACCGGAGTAGAAACTCCAAGCGCTAATGACCAAGACAGTGGCGGTGGCTGGGTAACCCGGGCAAGTGCCGAAACAAGTCCCGTCAGGAACGAAAGAACACCCTCGGGTGGGCAGTGGCTTTCTTTCGCCCCTACGGGGCTTGGTGCCGTTTTGGACCTTGGTACCCACCGTTGAAACGGTGGGCTATTGTCGGTCGTCCCTGCGGGACTGTTGGGAGTCCCCGGCGCAGCCGGGATAAGTTCCTTGAGCGTGTTCTCCCGCAGCGAGGGAGACCACGCGCAAGCCCTGTCCTTCCGCTTCGCTCCGGACAGAGCTTGGACGTGCCACCCGACGGCTGCAGATTATGATCGTCAGGGCTCATTCGTGGCTGTAGGGTGGGGCTTGCCCCACCAGGAACCTCCACCCCAGGAAAGCGGTGGGGCAAGCCCCACCCTACATATCACCGGGCGTGCTCGTCAGAACTCATTGGATCCCATATAGGTTGGGTGTCGCCATGAATGCACAGTTGTCACGCAGAGAGTTTTTGAAAGCCATCGGCGCCGGGGCGCTTCTGCATGGCTGCCTCGGCACGACCCGGGCCGCTCGGTCCTCAGGCAAGCGGCCGAACATCGTTCTGAT
>VGYL01000078.1 GCA_016872975.1 Planctomycetota bacterium | reverse complement strand
CCGTACCGTAGTTTTGACCGCGGCCCTGATGGTCGCGCTGCTTTCCGCCGCCGTCCGGTCCGAGGTTCGTCTGCCGGCCATTATCGGCGACAACATGGTCCTGCAGGCAGGCGGGCGCGTCTGCCTGTGGGGATGGGCCGACCCCAACGAGGAAATCGATGTCCGGGTCAGTTGGCGCGACGTGGACTGGACGATCCAGGCGGACAGCGACGGCAAATGGATCTTCCAGATGATGGCTCCCGATTCCGGCGGGCCGTATGAGATCACGTTCAAGGGCAAGAATACCATCACCGTCAAGAACATTCTCGCCGGCGAGGTCTGGGTCGGCTCGGGCCAGTCCAACATGCAGTGGTCCGTCAAGGACTCGGCCAACCCCGAGCAGGAGATCGCCGCGGCCGATCATCCGCAGATCCGCCTCTTTACGGTCGAGCGCAAGGTCGCCGAGCAGCCTCAGAGCGACTGTATCGGCAAGTGGGTAACGTGCAGTCCCGAGACGATCCCCACGTTTTCCGCGGTGGCTTACTACTTTGGCCGGGAGCTGCACCAGGAGCTCAAGCAGCCGGTCGGCCTGATCCACAGCTCCTGGGGCGGCACGCCCGCGGAGGCCTGGACCAGCCCGGCGGCATTGCAGGAGAACCCCAGCCTGGAGCCGATCCTCACGCGCTACCGCCAGGCCTTGGCCGTGTACCCCCAGGCCCTCGTCCAGTACAAGGAGAACTTGGAGAAATGGCAGGCAGCCGCCGAACAGGCCAAGGCCGAGAAGAAACCGGTCCCGTCCCGCCCCGGCGCCCCGATGGGCCCGGACAGTCCCCACTCCCCCTCGGGCCTCTTCAATGCCATGATCGCCCCGCTGATCCCCTACACGATCCGGGGAGCGATCTGGTATCAGGGTGAATCGAATGCCGGCCGGGCGTATCAGTATCGCGACCTTTTCCCCACGATGATCAAGAGCTGGTGGGACAGTTGGCAGGAGCAGGGGGATGACGACTTCCCGTTCCTGTTCGTGCAGTTGGCCAACTACATGGCCGGGAAGGACGAGCCCGGCGACAGCGCCTGGGCGGAGCTGCGCGAAGCCCAGTTGATGACGCTGGAAGTGCCCAAGACGGGCATGGCCGTGACGATCGACATCGGGGACGCCAAGGATATTCACCCGAAGAACAAGCAGGACGTGGGCAAGCGCCTGGCGTTGTGGGCGCTGGCCAACACCTACGGCAAGAAGGTGGTCTATTCCGGCCCGCTCTACAGGTCCATGATCCGCAGGGACAACAAGATTGTCCTGCGCTTCGACCACGTCGGCGGCGGTTTGGTCGCCCGGGGCGGCGAGCCGCTCCGGGGCTTTGCCATCGCGGGTGCGGACCGCAAGTTCGTCTGGGCCGAGGCAAAGATCGAGGGCGACACCGTCGTGGTCGGCAGCGACGGGATCGCCGAGCCGGTGGCGGTGCGCTATGCCTGGGCGGACAACCCCGTCTGTAACCTGTACAACCAGGCGGGCCTGCCCGCTTCTCCGTTCCGCACGGACACCTGGCCCGGCATAACGGCCGCCAACAAATAGGGCGTAGGATCGACAGCACCGCGTCGTGGCAGGCAGGCCCGGTCATCCCCAGGACCGTCGCATGGCGGAGCCGTCGCAAATAATCAATTCCCGGCCTTGCCTGCGCACAAGAACGGTGGTAGTGTAGCGATCCTGACATTGCAGATTTATGCAGACGTTGGCACAGTTGAATCCGCTGGAGCCGATCACGGCAGTGCCGCTGTTCACCTGGCAGGTTGGCCCCTGGCTGGTGACGATGAGCAACCATGCGTTCATGGTGCTCGTGGTGGCAGGCTTTCTGATGGTGAGCCTGCCCTTGGCGGTGCGTTCGCCGCGACTTGTGCCGCGTGGGCTCCAGAACTTCGTCGAGTCCATCTGCGTCTACCTGCGGGAAGAGATGACCCGGCCGCTGCTGGGCGAACAGACGGATCGCTACGTGGGCTTCCTGTGGACGATGTTCTTTTTCGTCCTGACGCTGAACCTGGCCGGGCTGATCCCCACGGAGCGGATCGTCACCCTCTTCACCGGCCGGCGGTCCTATCTCGGCGGCGTGCCGACCGGCAACATTTTCGTGACGGGGACGCTGGGCCTGATCGTCTTCGTCATGACCCACGTCTACGGCATCCGCCGGCATGGGCTCTGGGGATATGTCGCCCATCTGGCGCCGCCAACCCCGCGCTGGCTGCTGCCGTTAATGTATCCGCTGGAGTTGTTGAGCATCTCCCTGCGGCCCTTCACGATGGCGATCCGGTTGTTCGCGAACATCATCTCCGGGCACATGGTCATCGCCACGATTCTGGGCCTGATCTTCATCTTTCAGCAGATCGGGGTCGCGGTGGTCGCGGTGGCGGCCAGCGTGGCCCTTTCGTTCCTGGAACTGTTGGTGGCCCTGCTGCAGGCGTATATTCTCACGTTCCTTTGCGCGCTGTACCTCGGCGCCGCCACGGGCACGGAGCACTGAGATGGAATTGACGATTGATCCTGGACGGTGGAGGACTGAAAGCGGAAGGCCGGACTCCAGTAATCGATTGTCAATTGTCAGTAATCAATACTTGGAGGTTTGGACATGGACCATTTGACCTGTAGTGTTCTGGCGGGCGTTCAGGGCGTATCCTGGACGATCGTGGCCGCCGTGCTGGCCGCGGCGGTGATTGTGATCGGCTCCGGCCTCAGCATCGCGCGGATCGCCCGGGGCGCGTTGGAATCCATCGCCCGGCAACCGGAGGCCGGCAGCCGCGCCTTTTCCGCCATGGTCATTGCCGCGGCCCTGATCGAAGGCGTGACCTTCTTCGCGTTGCTGGTCTGCTTTCTCACCGTGTTCTGGGAGCGCTGATCGGGGATTCCGATGACCAGGATTCTTCTATGTTGTGCGCTGGTCCTGCTCGCGGCGTCTTGCGGCACGGGCGCGGAGACCGTCTCCGAAGAGGAGGGGCCCGGCGCCGGGCCTTTCACCGGTACGTTTGCCGATGCCCTGTGGACGGTGATCGCCTTCGCGGTGCTGGCCGTGGTCCTCGGCGCCGTGGCCTGGAAGCCCCTGCTGCGGGGATTGAACGCCCGGTCGAGCCTGATCGAGCGGCAATTGAAGCAGGCGGAGACGTCCCGGCGGCGGGCCGAGCACCTGCTCGAGGACTACAAGCAGCAGGGCCATACCACCGTCCTGCAGGCCGCCGAGCAGGCCCAGCGGCATTACCAGCGGATCCTGGAGCAGACGCGCGAGGAAGTTCTGGCCCTGCGGCAGCGGGCGCACGAGGAGATCGAGAACGCCCGGGCGGCGGCGGTGGAGGATCTCTGGAAGCAGACGGGCGAGATCGTCCTGCGCGTCGGCAGCGAGGTGCTCGGCCGGGCGCTGAACCCGCAGGACAACCAGCGTCTGATCGATGAAGCCGTGGCCCGCATCCGGCAGGACGGAGGGCTGTGATGAAGACCGGCGCGGCGGCCGAGCTTGCCGAAACCTACGCCCGGAGCCTGCTGGAGGCGGCGCAGGAAGCCCGGGCGGTCGACGCGGTGGCGGCCGATCTGGAGGTCGTCGCCGCCCTGTTGACGCAGGAGCCCGAGCTGGGGGCGTTTCTCGCCTCGCCCTATGTCGGCGAGTCGGCCAAGCGGACTCTCCTGCACGAGGCGCTGGCCGGGAAGCTGCACCCGCTCACGCTCCAGTTCCTGCAGGTCACGATCGCGCACGAGCGCGGCGCGCTGCTGCCCGTGATCCTCGACCGGTATCGGCGGCTCTCTCGTGCCTACGAGGGCTATGAAACCGTGAAAGTGACCGTCGCGCAGAGCCTGAGCCCGGAGCAGACCGAGAAGCTGTCGCGCGATCTGGCCGCGGCCATGCGGGCCAAGATCGACCTGGAGGTACAGGTGGAGCCCGCGATTCTCGGCGGCGTGATCATCCGCCATGGCGACCGGATGCTCGACAACTCCCTCCGGGGCCGGCTCGTCCGCGCCGTCGATCAGATCGCCAATCCCGAGCGTAGAAACCAGGGAATACGGCGGTGAAGGAGGATCGGGCATGGGACGTTGAGAGCGAAAGGGCAGAAGGCAATCCTCGAGCGTCCGTAGTCCTTTGGGATAATCTATGAAGATCGATATCAGCGAGATCACCGGGATCCTGAAACAGCAGATCCGCCAGTACGAGGGCAAGCTCGACGTGGTCCGGGTCGGCCAGGTCGTGGAGGTGGGCGACGGCATCGCCCGCATCTACGGTCTGGAGGGGGCCATGGCGCACGAGATGCTCCTGTTCGAGAACGATATCATCGGCGAGGTGTTCAACCTGGAGGAGAACTCCCTGGCCGCCGTGATCTACGGGGACTACACGAAGGTCCGGGAAAGCTCGGACGTGCGCTCGACGGGACGGTTGATGTCCGTGCCGGTCGGCGACGAGGTGATCGGCCGCGTCCTGACGCCGTTGTGCCAGCCGCTCGACGGCGGGCCCGCCATCGCCACCGAGACCACCCGCCTGCTGGAATCCGACGCCCCCGGCATCGCGCAGCGCCAGCCCGTGCGCCAGCCCCTGCAGACCGGGCTCAAGAGCATCGACGCGATGATCCCTATCGGCCGCGGCCAGCGCGAGCTGATCATCGGCGACCGCAAGACCGGCAAGACCGCCATCGCCCTCGACACGATCATCAACCAGAAAGGCAAGAACGTCCTGTGCGTCTACGTCGCCATCGGGCAGAAGGACTCCACGATCGCGGAAGTGGTCGATATCCTGCGGCGGCACGGCACCCTGGAGTACACGGTCGTGATCGCCGCCTCGGCGGCCGACAGCGCCCCGATGCAGTACATCGCGCCCTACGCCGGCTGCGCCATCGCCGAGCACTTCATGTACGAGAAGCAGCGGGACACCCTGTGCGTCTACGACGACCTGAGCAAGCACGCCGTCGCCTACCGGCAGATGAGCCTGCTGCTGCGGCGGCCGGTGGGCCGGGAGGCCTACCCGGGCGACATCTTCTACCTGCACAGCCGCCTGCTCGAGCGCAGCGTCAAGCTCTCCGACAAGCTCGGCGCCGGCTCGCTGACCGCCCTGCCGATCGTGGAGACGCTCGAAGGCCAGATCTCCGCCTATATCCCGACGAACATCATCTCCATCACGGACGGCCAGATCTACCTCCAGCGCGATCTCTTCCATGCGGGGGTGCGGCCGGCCATCGACGTCGGCGTCAGCGTCAGCCGCGTCGGGGGTGACGCCCAGGTCCAGGCCATGAAGAAAGTGGCCGCCCGGCTGCGGCTCGATCTGGCCGCCTACTACGAGCTGCTCGGGTTCGCCCGGCTCGGGACGGAGCTGGATCCGGCCTCGCAGCGGCGGCTGGAACGTGGCCGGCGCATGGTGGAGTTGCTCAAGCAGCCCCAGTTCTCGCCCCTGTCCGTGGGCGAGGAGGTGGTCACGATCCTGGCCGGCTCGTCGGGCCTGCTCGATGACCTCCCGGTCGAGCAGATCAGCCGCTTTGCGACGGATCTGCTGCGCTGGCTCGCCGACCGGTATCCGGACCTGGTGACGGAAATCGACAAGAACGGCAAGCTCTCCGACGAGATGGTCGTCCGGCTTACGGAGCGGATCACCGAGTACAAGGGCGTCTTCAAGGAGGCGCAACCCTGATGGAAGACGATCGGAAATTCGAAATCCGAATTGATCTCTCCGCGTTCGCGGTGTCGAAATCCGAAACAAATTCAAAATCCGAAATTCGAATGACCGAAACCACGGACCGGGCACTCGTCGTTTTGAGTTTTCTTCCTTTCTCTTCCGTTTGGGATTTGTTTCGGATTTCGGATTTCGAATTTCGGATTTCCGGCTCCCGGCCGGTGTTTCGAATTTGCGTTTGAGCTATGGCCTCGATCCGACAGATATCACAGCGGCGCAAGGCGATCGACAGCATCGCCCGGATGACCCGGACGCTGGGCATGATCTCCTCGACGCGCTACAAGGCCTATTCGAGTCAATGGGCCTTGACGGGCGCCTACCGCGACGCCCTGGCGCGCGTCGCGTATCTGCTGGCCACGCCGGTGAAGCCCCTCGACCACCCGCTGTTGAAAGAGAACACCTCCGGACGAACGGCGCTGCTGGTGATCGGGTCGCGCCAGGGTCTCTGCGGCGCGTACAACGCGGAGATCTACCAGCTCGTCGAGGTGCATCTCCAGCAGGCGCAGGCCCAGGGACGGCAATTGGATCTCTACGTGCCCCACGGCAAGCTGGAGTCGGTGCTGGCCGCCCGCGGGGTGACGCCCGCCAAAGTCTATACCGATCTCGACGAGCGCCCCACCGACCCGCAGATCCACGCCATGGCCGATGACTTCATCGACCAGTACATGGCCGGAAAGCTCGACTCTTTCGGGATCGTGTACAAGCGGTTCTACTCGGCGTCCAGCCAACAGGCGCAAACCCTGACGATCCTGCCGCTACTGGAATTGGTGGACGACCTGACGACCCGATCCCTGGTGATCTGGCCCTGGGATCTGACGTTCGAGGACTTCTACATGACCCCGTCGCCCGACCGGATCGTAGAAGAATTGGCCCGGATGCTGGCGCACCACTCGATCCTGAGCTGCTTCATCGACGCCATTCTGAGCGAGCATCTGGCGCGTATGGTCGCCATGAAGAGCGCGACCGACAACGCCGAGGACATGATCCGGCAGCTCTCGACCGACTACAACCGGGCGCGCCAGACGCAGATCACTTCGGAATTGCTCGATATCGTTACCGGAATGGGGGCTTTGGAATGAACGTGGGAAAAGTGATACAGGCCATCGGCAGCGTCTTCGACGCGAGATTCGCCCCGCAACAGGTGCCGACTCTCTTCAATGCCCTGGAGATCACGTTCCCGCTCGGCGGCGAAACCAAGACCCTCCGCGGCGAGGTGCAGCAGCACCTTGGGGGCGGCCGGGTCCGCGCCCTGGCGCTGGGCAGCACCCTGGGCGTCTGTCGCGGAATGGAAGTCGTCGATACGGGCGGGCCGCTGACGATCGCCGTAGGACCCGAGACGCTCGGACGGGTTCTGAACATGTTCGGCGACCCCATCGACGATCGCGGCCCCATCGAAGCCAAGACGCGGCGGTCGATCCATCGCGAGCCGCCGCGGTTGGTCGAACTGACCGCCCACAGCGAGATGTTCGAGACGGGGATCAAGGTAATCGACCTGCTCTGCCCGTTCGTGCGCGGCGGCAAGACCGGCCTGTTCGGGGGGGCCGGCGTGGGCAAGACCGTCGTCATCCAGGAGCTGATCGCGCGGATCGCGACCAAGCACGGCGGCTACTCCGTCTTCGCCGGCGTCGGCGAGCGGACCCGCGAGGGGAACGATCTGTGGCTCGAGATGCAGCGCACGATGATCCCCGGCACCAACGACACGGTGCTGGACCACACCACGTTGGTCTTCGGCCAGATGAACGAACCGCCCGGGGCCCGGCTGCGCGTGGCGCTGGCGGCGATGACCGTCGCCGAGTACTTCCGCGACAGCGGCATCGGCGACATCCTGCTGTTCATCGACAACATCTTCCGGTTCGCCCAGGCCGGCGCGGAGGTCTCCGCCCTGCTGGGCCGCATCCCCTCCGCCGTCGGCTACCAGCCAACCCTGGCGACGGAAATGGGCCAACTCCAGGAGCGGATCGCGTCCACCAAGACCGGCTCGATCACCTCCGTCCAGGCGGTGTACGTGCCCGCCGACGACCTGACCGACCCGGCGCCGGCGACGACCTTCGCCCATCTGGATTCCTTCGTCGTGCTCAAGCGGGCCATCACGCAGAAAGGGATCTACCCCGCCGTCGATCCGCTGGAGAGCACCTCGCGCATTCTCGATCCGAACATCGTCGGCCGGGACCACTACGACACCGCCCAGGCCGTCCTGGCCTACCTGCAGCGCTACAACGAGCTCCAGGACATCATCGCCATTCTCGGACTTGACGAGCTGAGCAAGCAGGATCAGACCATCGTGGCACGGGCCCGGCGGCTCGAACGGTTCTTCTCCCAGCCGTTCCTGGTCACGCGCCAGTTCACCGGCATGGAAGGCAAGTACGTCACCACTGCCGATACCATCGAGAGCTGCCGGCAGATCTGCGAAGGCCGCTGGGACCAACTGCCGGAAGAGGCCTTCCTGTACGTCGGCTCCATCGAGGAAGCCGCCCAGAAAGCCGGGACGTTGACGAGGAAAGGGTAATGTTGGATGGTTCTGAAGACAAGTCGTTTCACTGCGAGCTGATCGACCCAACGGGCAAGCTCCTGGACTGCCAGGTCACGGCCGTGATACTGCCGGCGCACGACGGGCAGATCGGCATCCTCTACAACCATATGCCGATGCTCTGCCAGCTTGGCCTGGGCACGATGCGCATCACGCCGGCCCCGGTGGGGGAATGCCGGATTACCGCCCCGCCGTCCCGGCCCGAGGCCAGCGGCGTGGCAGGCCCGACCACGCAAAGCCTCGCGCCGTCGGCGCAGAGCGGAATCGAGGCGTCCCTCCTGCCGGACATGCAGCAGAATGACCTGTTCTTCTTCATCGATGGGGGAACCGCCCTGGTGGTGGAAAACGGGGTGACCGTCATCGCCTACGATGCGTTGGCCCTCCAGGACGTCACAGCCGAGCAGATCGAAAGGATGATCCGCCGAACCGCCAGGAACCTGGCCAGTCCGGATCTGCGGCCCGGACAGCGGGCCCACGAGGAGGAGCGGCTCCGCGTCCTGCAAAAGCTCTTGTGAATTATGATTTATGAATATGGCTCTGTCCTTTCCAAAGAAGAAACGGCTGGCGAGCAATCGCCAATTCAAGGCGGTGCTGGACCACGGCCGGCGGGTGGGGAACCGCCTGCTCACGCTGTACGTGGCCCCGAATCCATGCGGCTACCCGCGCCTCGGCGTCTCGGTCGGCAAATCCGCCGGCAATGCCGTCGTCCGCAACCGCCTCAAGCGGCTCCTGCGGGAGGTCTTCCGCCAAAACCAGGACCGCCTCCCGCCGGGGTTCGACTACGTGCTGATGATCTCCCCCGCCCTCGCGCGGCGGCTGAAGCAGCCCCGGGAAGGACGCAAAATCCTCGCCTCCCTCGATTTTCGGACGGTGCAGGAATCGTTCCTGGCTTTAGTCGAGAGCCGGGATTGGACGAAATAGGATAGGATGGAATGATGGAATCATTGCTGTCGATTGGGCAGGCGGCGAAAAAAGCTGGCGTTTCGTGCCAGTCTCTGCAATATTACCTGATGGTCGGTCTGTTGGAACCGACCGCGGTGACGCCCACCGGGCGGCGTCTGTTCGATGCCAAGGCCGTGGCGCGCATCCGCCTGATCCGCCGGCTCAACGACGGCGGTTACCCGCTGCGCGCCATCCGGGAGCTGTTTCTGGAAGGACGGAAATGACCGTTCAGCGGTTGTGGTTGCGGTTGCGAGGCTCGTGACGTCGAACGTGGGACGTCCTACGAAACGAGCTGCGCGACCGCGGGACACTGGACGAGTTTTCGAAAGGAGTTTTGTGTGAGCGATTACGAGGCCGCCCAGCGACGGCGCGATATCGTCGTGGGCCTCTTTGTGGTCATTGGACTGGGGGCCCTGGGCTGGATGATTCTCAAGTTCGGCGATCTGCCCACCGCGATCACGCGGATGAAATCATTCCAGGTCTCCGTCCAGTTCCCGACTGCCCCCGGTGTGATGAAAGACACTCCGGTGCGCTTCTGCGGCTACCAGATCGGCCGGGTCACGGCCGTGATGGCGCCGCAGGTCCGCAAGGACATCAACACCGGACAGGAATACCATCAGACCCTCTGCGTCCTGAGCATCCACAAGAAGTACCGCGATATCCCGTGCAACGTGGATGTCAAACTCATGACGCGCGGACTCGGCAGCAGCTACCTGGAGCTCCGTGTGGACCCGGGCAAACTGCCCGCGCCCCCGCAGGATCCCGACGATCCGTCCACCTGCTTCCTCCGCGACGGTCTGCGCCCCCTTCAGGGCTCGACCGGCATCAGCAGCGAGTTCTTCCCCGAAGAAAGCCAGAAGAAGCTCGAGAACCTCGTCGAAGACATCCGCACCTTCATCGGCAACGCCAACGACATCATCGGCGACCCCGGCAATCAGCGCAGTTTCAAAACCACCCTGGCCAACGTGAGCAAAGCCTCCGATGCCTTCCCCGCGGCCGTGGAGGAGGCCATTGCCATAATGAAGGACGGGCAAGAAACGCTGGAGGCGTTCCGCAAGCTGGCCGCCACCGGCAGCGAGACCCTCCAGGGCGCCGACATCCAGATCGAACGGCTGGTCGCCTCCATGGTCACCACGAGCAACGAGATCGGCAGGACCGTCGCGCACCTGCGCCTGGCCGTCGAAAGAGTCAACCATGGCCAAGGCTCCGCCGGACTGCTCATGAATGATGGACGGCTCTACGAGAATCTGCTGGAGAACACCACGCAACTCAATATCCTGCTCAAGGATTTCAGGACCCTGATCGACAAAGTAAGCGAAAAGGGCCTGCGCACGATCTATTAGCCGTTCGTTCCCCGTGGAGGCGCGGCGATTCCTAGTACCGCATTTCGCAAGTCCTGAGACGATAGGGTAGAGATTGCTTCGTCGCTGAAGCTCCTCGCAATGACATACTTGGGCGCCCGATGTCATTGCGAGCGAGGCTCGCCGAGCGCGGCAATCATGTCATTGCGAGGAGCGCAGCGACGAAGCAACCTCACCATAGTCGCGGTACTTGTGAAATTCGGTACTTAGCACCCGGTCGAAAGATAAAGCCTAAATTCCAGGCACCTGATCCGAAACGAATTCCAGGATCCGTCCGATCGGTCTGATCGGACGGATCAGGTGCTTGGAATTTGGCATTTAGCGCGTCCGCCCGGCGGGCGGCTCGTAATCCGGGTTGGGGATCGGCAGCTTGGCATGGGTCCGGGTTAGCCACTCCCGTAGCTTGGCATCGAGCTCTTGAGTTTTCTCGGGCCTGGCGTCGGCCAGGTCGTTGCGCTCGCCGAGATCGTTCTTGAGGTCGAACAACTCGAAGGTCTTGCCCTCATAGCGTTTGATGAGCTTCCAGTCGCCGGCCCGGATGATACTGTAGGGGACGACATCCGCCCCGCGGTAGTGCGGGAAGTGCCAGAAGAGGACGTCCCGATCGAGCGGTTGCCTGCCGGCGGACTGGAGGTGCCCGACCAGCGAGACGCCATCGATCTCGCGGTCCGCCGGCAAGGGCACGCCGGCCGCTTCGCAGAGGGTGGGGAAGTAGTCCACGCTGGTCACCGGCTCGTCGCTGGTGCTCCCGGCCGGGACCACCCCGGGCCAGCGGACGATCAGCGGCGCGCGGATGCCGCCTTCGTAGGGATACCCTTTGCCCGACCGCAGCGGGGTATTGTTCGTGACCGGCAAGAGGCCCCCGTTGTCGCTCGTGAAGAAGATCGCGGTGTTGTCCGCCAGCCCCAGCTCATCCAGGACCGCGCAGATCCGACCGACCGCATCGTCCACGCTCTCGATCATCGCGGCGTACCTGGCGTTCTTCTGCTGGGTGGGCGGCTTGGCCTCGTACTTCTTCGTCACCTCGGCCTTCGCCTCGATGGGCGTGTGCACGGCATAGTGGGCCAGGTGCAGGAAGAACGGCCGGTCCTTATGCTCGCGCAGGAAGCGAACGGCCTCATCCGCCTCGCGGTCCGTCAGGTACTCCCCCGGCCGGCGCGCTGCCAGCGTCGGGATGTCGCCCTGACCCTTGCGGAAATACGGATCGAAGTACGTCGGCGGCTGGCCGAAATCGCACCCGCCGATGTTGTACTCGAAGCCCTGCTTCTCCGGATACCAGTCGTCCGTGCCCAGGTGCCACTTGCCGATATGGCAACTCACGTAGCCCGCCTGTTGGAGCGCCTCGGCGATCGTGATCTCCTGGGATTCCAGCCACAGCGCGTTGGGCGGACACAGCAGCTTCTGCTTCTTATCGCCGACATGCTTCGTTGGGTTCTTCTTGTCTTCGGGAATCTTGCCGCCCTGGAAGCGGGAGCGAATCCAGTCGGTGACGCCCAGCCGGGCCGGATACCGGCCGGTCATGACCGCCGCCCGCGTCGGCGAGCAGACCGCACAGGCGGCGTACGCGTTGGTGAAGCGCATGCCCTGGGAGGCCAGCTTGTCGAGGTTCGGCGTCTCGTGGTACCGGCTGCCGTAGCAGCCCAGGTCCGCCCAGCCCAGATCGTCCACCAGGATGAAAACGATGTTCGGCTTTCGCTTCGGCTCCGTCGCCAAAGCCCCGGCCCATGGCCTCGTTGCCAGCAGGGCCGCCCCGGCGCCCACCGCCTGAAGAAGACCCCGTCGCGTCAGGTTCTGTCCACTCATTACCGATTCTCCCGTCTGACCCTGCCACCTTTGGTCTCACCCGTTGCACGGGCGGACTGTCCACGACCTTATATCAATTCCGCGTCAGGATGACCACCGCCTGGCTCACCGCGGGGGCCGAGGCCGGGAACCGGATCGTGCCCGTGCCGACCGAGGCCTGGACATAGTACTCGATATCACTTTCGCCAATCTGTGCCGCGGGAAGCTGGACGGAATAGACGCTCCGCGCAACGTGCTCCAGCGGCACCTTTTCAAACGGGCCCTGGCCGAGCGGCCGCCAATAGAGGTCGCTCGCGCGGGGCTTTTGCGCGCCGAGGGCGATGACCTTGAGCCGCAAATCCTCCCCGGTCATCAGACTCGTTCGTACCGTCGGCACGATCAGGCGCGGCGGGCCATCGTACGTGTCGGACGGCCCGGCCTCGGGCGGTAGCGGCTCGCCCAGGATCTCCGCCAGTTCTTTACCCGGCTGGTCGAGCAGACTCGGCAGCAGATGCTGCTGCCAGTTGGCAACCGTGCCCATTCCGCCGGTTGTGGTGATGCTCGCGAGCAGCGAACGATGCACCTCGCGGACCTGCTCGATCAGCTCCTGGCGAATCGGCAGCAGGGTCGCGCGGGCCAATTGCCTGTGCCTGTCCTTGTCCGGTTCCTTCTTGACCTTGTCCAAGGCGGCGTTGAATCGTCCCCAGGTGCAATTGACCTGCCCTACCGCTTTGAGATACCGCATGGTGTTGAGCCAGTAATCGAAGCGTTCCAGGTTGCCGGCGCCCCGGACCCTGGACCGCAAGGCGGCCAGATCGTCCACGAACGCATACTCTTGGCGGACCTGGTCCCAGGGCCGGCTGTCCGGCCGGATGCCGCCGGGACCGTGCACCCAGGTGGAGGGCCGGGGCAGATAGGTTTCGCGCCGCTTGCCGATCCCCAGGTCCGGCCCGCCGTCGAGCTTGGTGAAGAGCTGCGCCGCCGGTGCGGCCACCTCCCGGCCGAACTCCGCTCGCGCCCAATCGATGTAGAAGTCCTCCGCGGGCAGATCGCGCGGCCGCTTGTCCTCGTTGGACTGAGGCAGGTCGGCCTCATAGTCTTCAAAAGCAGGCCCGCCGCAGTTGATCTTGCGGGTGAGGCCCTGCCCCTCCACAACGAGGGCCGCGAGGCAGGGGAATTCGACGAGACTGTCGAACTGAATGTCGAGCAAGCCATTCGCGACCTCGATGCCGGGGAAGGTGTAGTCCAAGGCCCGGTCCTTGCCGACCGTGGCGAAAAGGTCCAGCTTGTCGATGGCCTTGCGGCCCTGGAGCGTGACGCCAAAGACCCGCTTGCCGATCTCGTTGTAGTGGGGCTCGCAGAATTGCAGTCGCACGGTGTAGGTCCCGTTCGGCACGTTGAGACGGTACGCCGCCATGTTGTACGTCACCGTCTGATACAAGGAATCCCGCTCGGTGTCGGCAATGGCATTGCTGGGGAACGCCGCTGCGGCGCCGCCTTCGCGACCTTCGGTGGTCTTGGGGTCGGGGATCTCGATCTTCCGGCCCAGGTACGGGTTCCAGCCCTTCTGGTCCCACGCGGCCTTGGCCAGGGCCGAGACGTTCGGTCCGAGGACCCGTGTCCGCCAATGGATGCCGAGCAGGCCGGTGCAGCCATAGGCCAAGGCATCGGCGGCGTCCCGCCGCATCCGGCCCACCCAAAGCTGCGGGATGATCAACGCCGGATCGTCCTCCAGCCACGGAATCGCCCACTGGGGCCGGCCCTCGACCCGGGCAAAGCCGGTCTCCACCGGGGCAAAACCGACGTTGCGATTGATGCAGCTCATCGGCATCTCTTTGGGCAACAGGTTATCGAACAGCGCCCGATCCTTCGGCGGACCCAGCACCCAGCCGCAGGTGGCGAGGA
>VGYL01000077.1 GCA_016872975.1 Planctomycetota bacterium | reverse complement strand
GAACACCATGTACGGCGAATACCAGGTCCCCGCCTCGACGGCCCAGCCCATGTCGTAGCGCCACAGGAATTTGCCCTGCGCGGAGTAGGCGTCGAGCTTGTAGGTGTCGGGACTGCGTTTCCAGTACCCGGGACGATGGTAGGGGTCCACGTTGAAATCCGGGTGCTGCAGGACGAAGTCATAGGCCCCGTCCCCGTCCAGGTCCCCGATGGCCACGCGCTTCAGCGTCACCTGGTCCTTGAGCTTGATGGAAATCCAGGGCTGGTTTCCGGCCAAGGTAAAGACATACGCCTGCCCCGGCGTCGGGCTTTCGGCGTTCCCGCGGACGGTCGTGACCTTGTAGCGGTAGCCGTGACCGCCCGTCGCCGAGGTGTCGAGGAAGTTGGTGGACGCGGTGATCGGCCGGTCGTTCACCTTCTTGAAATCGCCCAGGCCGATATCCTGCCGGTACACGTTGAACGCGACGTCGGGGGGATCGCTCTTCAACAGCCGCCAGCCGACGTAAACCTCGGTCTCGCTCACCGTCGAGGCCACGACGCCCCGGTCGATCTTCTCGTTGACCTGGGCCCCGGCCAGGACGGGCCACAGAGCCACCACCAGCCAAGCGGCCAGAGAACAGAGGACAGCAGACGGATGACGGATGACGGATGATGAATGACGGCGGTCCTCCGTCCTCTGCCCTCCGTCCTCCGAGATTCGGCGTGCATTCTTGCGGTACGCGGCAGTGATCATGTGCACCTCACTTGAAACTGCGGTTGCCTTACGGTTGGCGGTCGGGCCAAACCCAAGGGATCATAGCTCCGATCCCCGCCCGACGCAAGGAAAACAGGCCGCCCTCCGAACGTGCAGGAGAACGTGGCGCGGACATCTTGCCCGCGCGTGTCGAGGGCCTCTGGCCCGCGCATCGAAGGCGCTCGCGCCCGCGACACGACAGGTGGCGGTTGTCCTACACGCTCTGACGGATCTGTCAAGTGTCAAGAGTTGACCCCCAATTGCCGCCAGAGGCACCAAGGGCCGGCGGCCTCGGATGCCACCAGCCCTTGTCCTTTGCGCCAAGTGGGCAATGGGTCCTGTGATTCTACGGCTTGGGGGCCGTGGCGCTTTTGGTGGCGAAGAAGCGCACCTCGCTCAGGCCTGTCTGCGGGGCGGTGTCCCAGTTCTTCTCGATCGTCAGCTTGACGAGTTTGGCCGGGACGCCGCCGAAGGGGATCTTCGCATCCGCCCTGTAACCGGCCTTGCCGGGCGCCTTCTTGAATTCCGGCACGTCGGCCCGTGCCGTCCACGCCGTACCGTCGCGGGGGTACTCGATCTTGACCGTCCTGGCCCCGAAGCCCACAAGAGGATCGAGCATCGTGTTGAAGTTATAGACCCATAGCTCGTGCCGTGCCCGCAAGGGCAGCGGGAAAGGGGCGGGGGTTGCCCTCGTCGCGCGCCCCCGCCGCCTCGTCCTTCTTCCCGCTGTCTATTTGGCGTCCACCGGCGCGGCGATGTGCGGATACAGGAACTCCAAGGCCGTGGATACCTTTATCCGTGCGTCGCTGATGTGGTCGCCGGGGGTCGCGACGTACGTGAAGGAGAGGGCCTTCTCATACAGCGCTGCCACGAGGGTGCGCCCGACGACCTCCGCTGATATTGTGGTCGGCCCGCGGCCGATGACCACCAGGATCGGGGTCTTGGCGAGGTTGGCGCCGTCCCGCTTGATCTGGCGGATCAGGTCCGCGTCCACCCATTTCTGGTAGACCGCCGGAATGGCCGTCATTTCCGGGAACTTAACCGGCAGGTCCACGAAATACGGCGGCTTGCTCAAATTAGGCGTCCACGCGGCGGCCCAGCCATACACGAGGTCCTGGATCGCGCCCGCCGCGTTCTTGTAGGGCCCCTCCTTGGGGTGGTTCGCCGCGATCCAGTCGACGATGTTCGGCTCCCGCTCGCCTGGTGCTGGTGGGACATCTGAGCTCGCTTGCATGTCTGAGACCGGGCTGCAGGCCGCCACGGCGCCGTAGACGTCGGGATACTCGATTGCCAGGGACAGCGCGCCGTACCCGCCCATGGAATAGCCGCTGATGGCGCGATGGTTCGGATCGGCGATCGTGCGGTACTTGGTGTCGATGTAGGTGACCAGCTCCTTGGCGAGGTAGGTGCGGTAGTCCCCGGTGAGGGGATTGCGCGCAAACCAGCTCCCGCCGTACGCGTTCTTCGCGTTCGGAAACACCATAATGACCTCGCCCATCTTGCCCGCCGCCCTCAGGTCCGTCGCGAGGCTCACGATGTCGATGCCCCAGCCAAGGAAGTTGGTCTGGTCCCCGCCGAACCCGTGGAGAAAGTAGATCGTGGGATAGCGGCGCTGGGGCTCCTGGGCGTAGCTGGGCGGCAGATAGACCAGCAGCGGCCGGGTCGCTGGATCGCCCAGGACGTTGCCTGCCAGAGCGACACTGGTGATCTGGTCCTGGATGTAGTGGGCCGGGATCGTCGGGCCGGCCGGGGCTTGGGCTAGAGCCTGTGCGCCGACAACCAGCAGGCCCAGCACTACGACTGCGATGATTCTGTTCTTGCTCATGGTGCTACCTCCTTTTTTGTTCTGGCGGTTTGCGATACAATGGCAGGGCCGTCATCCGGGCGCGCAAACCGGTCGTCCGGGTGAGGCCGGGCCGGTGAGTGTTCTGCTTGGCGGCGAAAGCTCACCGGCCGCTTCTATTTCTTTCAAAACCCTCCCGTCCCGTCTTCTGTTCCTCTCCTCTTCCGGAGAGGGCGGGATCGCGCGCCTCGTCAAGACCCTGAAACGGCGAAAGCCGCAAAAGTTGGACCTACCGGGCCGGTCCGAAATACTTGTCCAGCCAGGCCAACTTTTCCTGGATGCCCTCACTTAGGGGGATATAGTGATCCGTTGGATAAATGACCAACCGCTTGTCCTCTTGGGGAGTGCCGAGCAGGTCGAACGCCGGCTTCACCGCCGTTTCCACCGGGAAGAACATGTCGTATTTCCCGTTGAGCATCAGGGTTGGGGCCTTGACGTGCGCGAGGTAGTTCAGGGGATGGGCTTCCGGCAGGGCCTGATTGTTACGAAATCCACTGATCAAAATGATGTTGGCGCGGACCCGCGGTTCCACGGCCGGAATAATCAGGCCCAGAACACCGCTCCAACTGCCGCAACAAAAGGCGATCCTCCGGCCATCGAAGTCGGGCCGGGTCTCGAGGTAATCCACGCAACGCCGGAAGTCCTTCACCCATTTGACCAGGTATTCCGTGTAGGCGTGGCGATGCTCCTCCGTAGGATTCATTATGGCCGCCGTCGTGTCTCCCGTTCTTTCATACGTCCCTTTGATAACTGGAAACACGACAGCCCGGCCGCTCTTGAGAAAACAGCTCAGGTGGCCGGCAAGCGCCCTTTCCATGGTGGCACGCTTTTCGCCCAGAACCGGCCCCCCGATCCAGAGGACCGCTTGATAAGGCTGACGGCCATTCCGTGGCAGATAGATGTGCGCGATCATCCGCTCCCCGTCATAGGCGGCCTCGAACATGACCCGCTCGCGGATCCAGTCGGCCGCACTGTCATCATGCTCTTCGACGCTCGCCTTCAACTCCGTTGGGTCGTATTGAAACTGGGCCTTATAGATCTCGAAGATCTCGTCGCTGACCCGCTTGTCTTTCTCTTGGGCAAAATCGCGCATACTTCCCGAGTTGGGCTCGAAGAACTTGGCCGCAATCTGCTCCCGGTCCGGATAGATCGCACAGCGAAAACCGTTTTGGGGCGAGCGATCCCACGCGGACTGTTGCGTCTCGAGGGAGTAGAGATATTCGGCGCTATCCCAGGCTCCGCCCCGGATGAATCGCCCACTCGGGGACTGGTTCCAGCACCACTCCCGGACATTCCCAGCCATATCCAGCGCGCCGAATTTGCTCATGCCCTGGTGGTTCCCGACCGGGGCGGGTCCTTCCCCCTTGAAATTGCTGAGGCCGGAGATCAAGGAAGGGAAAAACCACCGACATTCATTCAGGTCCAGACCGGCCGCCGCCGCCCAGTGGTCCTTGGTAGGCAGGCTTTTGCCCGCGAACTCGGCATAGGCGGCGGCCTCATACCAACTCACCCCACCGACCGGGTAGTCGCCGTGGCCCGACGGGTAGTCTCCTGACACCCACGTGGCCGGACCCGGGCGGCCGGTGGTGTCACGAAACAGGGACATGGCTTCTTCCCAGGCCAGGACCTCGCCGTCGCGGACAAACGGCTGCTTCCAATACCGGGAATCCTGATAACCCCCGGCGTCCACGAACTCTTTGAACCGGCGGTTGGTCACTTCGCATTTGTCGAGGAAGAAACCGGGAACTTCTCCCAGCGTGGCGATATTCTGGTCCGGAACGCGGATCATACCCGGCGGGACGGTGTTGGCAGGATCGAGCTTTCTGGATACATCACCCGGGCCCAGGACGGAACCGCCCACCGTCTCCACGGTGTCGTAGCTTGTCTTCTCCAGCCTTACCACAAAAAAGCCCTGTCCAAACCGGACGTCTTGCATGGGTGTCCGGCCGAGCGCTTTCCACCTCGCGTTGGGGTCGTCATAAGGCCTGATGCTGACCCGCGCGCCAGGCGGGTCGGATTGGATGGACCAGACACGCGAACAAGCGTCCAGAGCCTTCTTGAGCTGGGGATCATCCGGGAGATAACGGGCCGCTCTTTGACCGATGTCGAGGGCTTGTCGAAACAGGGAATAATCCCAAACCTGCCTGGCTTGTTCCATGAGCCGTTCCATCGCGGGAACCGCCTGGTTCTTCGCCCACTGGAGGCGCGTGTGGCGCAGCCAGAAGAAGGCCCCCGCGGCGGCGAGGGCCACCAGGCAGACAAATATGGTAGCCTGCACCACCATCACCCTGTTCCGCCGAATGAACTTCCGGGCCCGGTAGGCCGTGCTCGGAGGCCGGGCGACCACGGGCTCATGCTCCAAGTGCCGCCGGATGTCCTCGGCCAAGCCGCTGACGGTCTCGTACCGGCGGATGCGGTCCTTTTCCACGGACTTCATGACGATCCAGTCCAGATCGCCCCGAATGGCTTTGCGGAGCAGATCCGGCGTGCAATTGCGGCACTGGGCGATGCCGGTCAGCGTCTCGCCGAGGGTGCTCAGCTTCGTGGAGGGCTTGACCGGCTCCTGTTCGCGAATGACCCGCTGCATCTCCAGGTAGCCGGCCCGGCGCAGCTCCTCCTCACCGAAGGGTGTGGTCCCGGTCAGCAGCTCATAGAGCAGCACGCCCAGCGAGTAGATATCCGTGCGGGTATCCACGTCCAGCCCGCTCAACTGGGCCTGCTCGGGGCTCATGTACTCCGGCGTGCCGATGATCTGGGCGTAGCGGGTGAAGAGCGTCTGTTCGGTCAAGCGTTGATTGGTGGCCTTGGCAATGCCAAAATCGATGATTTTGGGGACGGGCCGGCTGTCGTGGAGCGTCACCATGACGTTGGAGGGCTTGAGATCGCGGTGGATGATGCCCTTGGTGTGGGCGTGCTGCACCGCTTGGCAGACCAGCACGAACAGCTCCAGCCGTTCGCGCGGGCCCAGGCGGTTCGTATCGCAGTACTCGGTGATGGAAACGCCCCGCACCAGTTCCATGACGAAGTAGGGCCGGCCGGTATCCGTGGTGCCGCCGTCGAAGATCTTGGCCACATTCGGGTGGTCCATCAGGGCCAAGGCCTGACGTTCGGCCTCGAAACGGGCGATGACGTTCTTGGTATCCATGCCGAGCTTGATAACCTTCAGGGCTACCTTGCGGCGGATGGGCTGCTCCTGCTCGGCCATGTAGACGACCGCCATGCCGCCTTCGCCGATCTTTTCCAGGAGCTTGTACCGGCCGATGACCGTGTCGGGGCCTTCACATAGAGGGGACAGATCGAGGGTCTCGGCGCCGCCCAGGACCCCAGCCTCCAGGAAATCACCGGCTTGCCCATGGGCTTGGAGCAGCTCTTCGAGGCGGTCGCGCAAGTCCGCGTTGCCGGCGCAGGCTTCGTCGAGGTACCGGCGGCGCTCCTGCGGCGTCTGCTTCTCCAGTGCCTGCGAGAAGATCTCCCTTGGATTTTGGGGTTCATCGGCCATGACACGGTCCTTTTTCAGGTGCTCCATGGCACAGTGCGATATGGGCGGCGAAAACACGCCACGAATTTGGGTCATTCGGCAAAATTTTGTGGCGGAACGCTCCAGGAGTAGGGTGTGCTGCGGCGTCTCCAACGCGAAATCACGCGTTAGGACCCCTGTGCACGTCGGTCTTGGCGCGATAGAAATATGGTGTGCACAGCACACCCTACTACTGCGTCCATCCCAAGATAGTGGGTGGCAGCGGCAAGGCTGCAGGCTTTGCGCAGGCCTTGCCGATGGCGGATGAGCAAGACCCATCGGCAAGCTCCGAAGACTGCGCTTGCCGCTGCCACCCGGCTGCTACCTCCCACCATTCTGGCCTGGACGGAGTACTACACAGCCGTGCCGGCTGGGCCGGGCGGGCCCGATTCTCCTTTGGCGATCTCGTGGTAGAGCCAGGCTTTGGCGTATGCCCAGCAGCGATCCGCGGTGCGTGGGGATACCCCGAGGGCTTGGGCTGTCTGGGCGAGGGTCAGGCCGGCGAAGTAGCGCATTTTCACGAGCTCGGCCGCCAAAGGGTCCTCCTCGGACAGCCGGGCCAGGGCCTCATCCAACGCCAGCACGTTCTCCGGCAATTCCTCGGCGGCCGCCTCGATCTTGTCGAAATCCACCCTCTTGAGACCATCGCCGTGCTTTTGACGCCGTTTGCGTCGCGCGTTCTCCACCACAATCCTGCGCATCGCCTCCGCGGCGGCGGCAAAGAAGTGCCCCCGGCTGTTCCACGTCTGCGGCTGATCCCCCACCAGGCGCAGGTAGGCCTCATGGACCAGAGGCGTCGCCTGAAGGGTCTGGCCCGGCCGCTCCTGAGACAGTCTTTGGGCCGCCAGAACGCGCAATTCCTCGTATACCAGTGGCAAGAGCTCGTCCGTGGCCCCCGTGTCCCCCCGTTCGATAGCAGTCAAGATGCGCGTGACATCGCTCATGTCCGGCTCCACCGTTTCGGATCGGCACTGAGCTATTATCCCAGAAAAGAGACGGGCCTTCAAGGGACTTCGCACCAGGAAGCAGGTGACCGGGAGGGTGGGGTGCATGACCGTTGTTGCGCCACTCCAGCGGTGTTCGGAGTTCCGCCTTTAGGCGGGTCAAACAGTCCAGACAGCCTCTGAAGTCCTGCATCTGCCCGAAGTGGAGCCGGCTGCGCCGGAAGACTCTCAAACCCGCCTAAAGGCGGAACTCCGAACCGCGCAACAACGGTCATGCACCCGGGAGGGTGCCTGCCCGGGAATTGCCGTTGACGGCCGGGGTTCCAGCGTTACCATGGAGTCCTGACCGGGCGGGGCGCCGGCAGGGTGGATCGCCCCCCGGATTCGCGCCCCCAATGCGAGTTAACCGGGGGAAGGCGCGGGTCGGACGGGTTTCCACCCTGCCGGCGTCCCGCCGTAACGATGCACCGGCCCGCGCCGGCGCCGGTGGAGCACCCAGATTCAACGAAGGAGAAGAGCATGTCCGAAGCGTTCACCCGAAGAGAGTTGTTGAAATCGTCCACGGCCGCGGCCGCCGCGGCCACGCTGGCCGCCTCCTGTCAATCGAATGCCGGGGTTGTCGCCCGGCCGTCGGCGGGGACCGCTGCCGGGAGCGGGGGTGCTCCCCTGCCGCCTTTGAAGCTGGGCCTGATGAGCTATAACCTCGCCAAGGACTGGGATATCGACACGATCATCAAGAACTGCACCGAGACCCGCTTCGAGCACATCGAGCTGCGCACGACCCACGCGCACGGCGTCGAGGTGACGATGAGCCAAGAGCAACGGCAGGCCGTGCGCAAACGCTTCGAGGACGCGGGACTCAAGATCAGTCTGGCCAGCGCGTTCGCGTACCACTACCCGGACGCGGCGCGATTGCGGAAAGAGATCGAAGGCACGAAGGAGTATGTGATCCTGGCCCGGGATGTCGGGGCCCGCGGCTTTCGCGTCTTTCCCAACGCCCTGCCGGGGGGCAAAGGGATTCCGGAAGAGCAGACCATGCGCCAGATGGGAAAGGCCCTGGCGGAGGTCTGCCCGTTCGCCCACGAGCACGGCGTCAAGATCGCCCTCGAAGTCCACGGCAGCGGGACGAACATCGTCGCCAAGGTCAAGCAGATGATCGATTACTCCGAGTGCCCGTACGCCTACATCAATTGGAACTGCGACGCCAACGATGTGAAAGGCCCCGGTCTCGACGCCAACTTCGCGTCCGTCAAAGACCGCATCGCCAACGTGCACATGCACGAACTGCACGACAATTATCCCTATCGCCGGCTCTTCGAGCTGCTCCGGCAGGCCGGCTATCAGGGCTACTGCGACGCGGAAATCGCCGAGAGCAAGGAGCCGATCCGGCTGATGAAGTACTACCGGGCGACGTTCCTGGCGCTGCAGAATGTGATTTGAGGTGTGAAGTGTAAAGTGCGAAGTGTGAAGTGCAGAGTGCGAAGTGTAAAGTGTGAAGTGTAAAGTCGGAGGATTCGGGGGCCGGGCCCTCTTGCTTAACACTTGAGACTTTACACTTAGAACTTCTTCCTTCGGAGGACTACCATGAGCAAGCTCAATCGCAGGCAATTCCTTCACGGTTCCCTGGCGGCAAGCGCCGCACTGGCGCTGCCCTCGGCGCGGGTTCTGGGCGCCAACGACGACATCCGCTTAGGCGTCATCGGTGTTGGCTCCAGTATCAAGATCGGCGGCATGGGCAAGAACGAGATCCGGGCGTTTCTCAAGGTCCCCGGCATCCGCTTCGCGGCCCTGTGCGACTGTGACAAGGCGCATCTGATGCCGGAGGTCGAGAAACTCCGCGCGCACAATCCGGGCCTCAAGGCGTACACCGACCTGCGCAAGCTGCTCGACGACAAGGAGGTGGACGCGGTCATCGTCACGACGCCCAACCATTGGCATGCCCTGGCGACGATCTGGGCCTGCCAGGCGGGCAAGGACGTCTACGTGCAGAAACCGACCTCGCACACGATCTTCGAGGGCCGCAAGATGGTCGAGGCGGCGGCCAAATACCAGCGAATCGTCCAGGCCCCGCACGGCCCGCGGGAGCGGACCGGCTTCGCCGAGGCGTTCGCGTACGTCCGCCAGGGCCATCTCGGCAGGATCCTCTACGCCCACGGCCTGAACTACAAGCCGCGCGAGACCATCGGCAAGGTCGCCGGCCCGCAGCCGATCCCGGAATCGATCGACTACGACCTGTGGTGCGGCCCGGCCGACATGCGGCCTATCACCCGGGAATACCTGCACTACGACTGGCACTGGGACTGGAACACCGGCAACGGCGATCTCGGCAACATGGGCATCCACTACCTGGACGGCTGCCGCTGGGGCCTGGGCCAGAACACCCTGCCCCGGCACGTCATGAGCCTGGGCGGCCGCTTCGGCTACGACGACGACGGCGAGACGCCCAACACGCAGATCGTCTTCCTCGACTACGACCCCGCCCCGATCCTCTTCGAGGTCCGCGGCCTGCCCAAGGGCAAGGCCCAGCGCAAGGCCACCTGGCGGGCCGCCGACATGGACCAGCACCAGGGCATGCAGATCGCCACGATCATCCGCTGCGAGAACGGCTACATCGCCAACCGTTCCGGCGGGGGCACCGCCGCCTACGATAACAGCGGCAACGTCATCCAGAAGTTCGAGCCGACCACGCCGGACCTGCACACGAACTTCCTCGACGCGATCCGCAGCCGCCGAGCCGAAGACCTCGTCTGTCCCGTCCTGCAGGGCCATTGCTCCGCTTCCCTCGTCCATCTGGCCAACATCTCGTACCGCTTGGGAACACAGATGCCGACAGAGGAAGTCCGCGCGGCCGTCCAGGACAACAAGACCGTCGCCGAGGCCTTCGACCGCTTCCTCGCCCATCTCGACGCCAACGAGATCGACCTGAAGAAGATGCCGATCCGCATGGGTCCGATGCTCACGATGGATCCGCAGGCCGAGCGCTTCACCGGCCCCTTCAGCGAATCCGCCAACATGTTCATCTCGCGCAACTACCGCGAACCCTACGTGGTGCCGGAGAAGGTGTGAGAGGTTACAGGGACCGTGATCCACATGAAGACAAGGAACCGCGCCGTGGGTGGCAGCGTCAAGCGGAGTCTTCGGAGCTTGGCGATGGCGGATTGCCCGTGCGAAGGACCATCGCCAAGGCCTTGCGGCCTTGACGCTGCCACCCAGACATGGACTGGGAATACGAAGAACCCAATCGGAATCGGCATGAGGATGATCACCTACACCGCCAAGTATACCAAGATCGACGCCGGTTATCTGGGCCAGTTGGTCGAGTGGCCCGAAGTCGTCACGGAAGGCAAGGACCTGGAAGAATGCCGGGCCCTGCTCCGCGACGCGTTGCGCGAAATGGTGTTAGCCTACCAGCAACTCGGCAAAGAGATCCCGGCGGGCAATGCGCTGATCGAACAGCTTCCGGTGGAGGTCGAGCGTGTCGGTCCAGCGACGTGATCTGATCCGCCATCTGGAGGCGAACGGCTTTCGCCTGCTCGATCGCTGCCTCGGCACTTTTGGCGCCCATCCCTGGCTTCCCAGGGTTCGAGGGCAATTTCCCTACCTTGAAAATTCGGTTGCCATGACCGAATTTTCAAGGTAGACTCTCAGGCATGATCGCACGCGAAGAAGAGATGGCCACGTTGCGGACGCTGCTGCAGCGGCACCGGGTGGTGGGCCTGGTCGGCGCCAGGCAGGTCGGCAAGACCACCCTGGCCCGCCGCTTGGCGCAAGGGTGGACCGGGCGCGTCGAATATTTCGACCTGGAGAATCCGGAAGATCAGGCCCGGTTGGCCGACCCGATGCTGGCCCTGCAACCTCTGCGGGGACTGGTCGTCATCGACGAGATCCAGCGGGTTCCCGACCTGTTTGCGATCCTGCGCGTTCTGGCGGACCGGCCGCGAAGGCCGGCACGGTTCCTCGTCCTGGGCAGCGCCTCGCCGGAGCTGCTGCGCCAGAGCTCGGAGAGCCTGGCGGGACGCATCGTCTATCATGAGGTGGGCGGCTTCTCGTTGGAGGAGGTCGGCATGGCGAGGCGGTCGCGCTTGTGGCTCCGCGGCGGACTGCCGCGCTCGTTCCTGGCCCGGTCGGCGGCGGAGAGTCACGAGTGGCGCCAGGGATTCATCCGGACCTTTCTCGAGCGGGATCTGCCCCAATTGGGTCTGGGCGTCAACGCCACGGCCATGCGGAGGTTCTGGACCATGCTGGCCCACTACCACGGCCAGATATGGAATGCTTCCGAGTTCGCGCGATCCTTCGGTGTGGCCGACACTACCGTGCGCGACTATCTGGACCGGCTCACGTCGGCGCTGGCGGTCCGGCAGCTCCCGCCCTGGCACGAGAACGTCGCCAAGCGCCAGGTCAAGTCTCCCAAGGTCTACATCGCCGACTGCGGCCTGCTGCATACCCTTCTGAATCTCCGCACCCAAGCCGACCTGGAGGTGCATCCCAAGCTGGGGGCTTCCTGGGAAGGGTGGGTGCTGGAGCAGGTGGTGCGTCGGCTGAATGTCGAACGTCAGGAGTGCTTCTTCTGGGCGACCCACGCGGGCGCGGAATTGGATCTGCTGGTGGTACGGGGCAGGATGCGACTGGGGTTTGAGGCCAAGCGGACCGTGGCCCCCAGTCTTACCGCCTCCATGCGGCACGCATTGCAAGATCTGCGTCTGGACCGGATCGATGTGATCCATGCGGGGGACCGGACGTTTGCCCTGGCAGAGCGGGTCCGGGCCGTGGCGCTGTCGCGGCTACTGGAGGATCTGGGGCCGCTGGGACGATCGGCACGGCCCAATCCGAATCTCAGATAAGGCTCTCACAAGTGACAAAGGGGATCTCATGAAACGACTGTTCCTGTCTTGGTGCTTCGTGCTCCTGTCCTGCTCGTTGTCCTGGGCGCGGGAATACTACGTCGCGGCCGATGGCAACGATGCCAATCCCGGCACGAGGGAAAAGCCTTTCGCCACGCTGGAAAGGGCCCGGGACAGCATTCGTCAGTCGAAGGGCCGGGCGCTGGGCGCCGGCGGAATCACGGTGTACCTCCGCCAGGGGAGCTTTTTCCGCACGCAGGCGTTCACGCTCACGGAACAGGATTCAGGCGAGCCGGGCAGACCCATCACGTATCGCGCCTATCCGGGCGAAGAGGTCCGGCTCATCGGCGGGCATGCGGTGCCGGCCGCCGCCTTCGCTCCTGTGACACCTGCCGACGCCGCCTGTCCACGTCTCGACCCCAGCGCGCGGGGCAAGTGCCTGAAGGCGGTTCTTGGGCCGCTGGGCATTGTGCAGTACGGGGACGCCCTACAAATGGAACTGAGCGTGGGCGGCGAGCTGATGCCGATCGCCCGTTGGCCGAACGAGGGTTTTGTGCGCACGACCTCGGCCGAGAACAATATCACGTTCGGCTATGACGATCCCCGGCCGCAGCGGTGGCTCGGCGCGACGGACGCTTATGCGATGGGATACTGGTATCACGGGTGGGCCAGCCGCATCGAGAGGATCGCGAGCATCGACGTGGCGAACAAGAAAATCACCCTCGCCAAGTCGCCCAGCTACGGCATCGCGGCGAAGAAGCCGTATTACGTGCTGAACCTGCTCGAAGAGATCGACCGGCCCGGCGAGTGGTACCTCGACCGCCAGGCCGGCATTCTCTACCTGTGGCCGCCCGAAGGTTTCGGGGCCGGCGAGGTCCTCCTCTCGTCGCTGCGCGAACCGCTCGTGACGCTCAAAGGCGCGTCCCACCTCCACCTCGAAGGACTGATTCTGGAGATGGGCGCCGCCGGCGGGGTGGAGGTCTCCGGCCGCGATAACCTCGTCACCAATTGTACCATTCGGAACCTGCGGAAGAGCGGGATCACCATTTCCGGCGACAGGAACGGCGTCGCGCAGTGCGAGATCCGCGGCCTTGGCGAGACCGGCGTCTCGCTCTCCGGCGGGGACCGGTACAAACTGATCGCCGGCGAGAACTTCGTGCGGAACTGCCGGATTCACGACTTCGGCCGGTGGGAGCGGACCTACGCGCCGGCGATCCGGATCAATGGCGTGGGCCATACCGCCGCGAACAACCTGCTCCACAACGGGCCGCACTCCGCCATCCTCTTCGGCGGCAACGAGCACCGCATCGAATTGAATGAGATTCACAACGTCTGCTACGAGGTGGACGACGCCGGCTCGATCTACTGCGGCCGGGACTGGGGCTTGCAGGGCAACGTCATCCGCCACAACTTCTTCCACCACGTCAAGAGCATTCTGCCCGGCTCCAACGGCGTGCACGCGGTCTACCTCGACGACTGCGCCAGCGGCATCACCGTCTTCGGCAACGTCTTCTACGAGATCTCCGGGCGGGCCATCATGTGCGGCGGCGGCCGGGACAACACGGTCGAGAACAACGTCATCGCCAGGTGCGGCGCCGCCCACTTCACCGACCGGCGCGGCAAGGTCTGGATCGACAAGGACAGCAGTTGGAAGCTGCTCGAAAAGATCCAGAAGTACAACTACACCGAGCCGCCCTGGAGCACCCGGTATCCGAAACTGGCCCAGATCCTTGCCAACGGCTACGAGCAGGCCAAAGAGCCCGAAGGCTGCGTCATCCGCACCAACCTCGGCTGGCAGAACAAACGCTGGCTCCAGGAAAGCTCGCTCGGCGCCCCGGGCGGATTCAAGTTCTACACCATCGAGAAGAATATCGAGGACCGCGACCCGCACTTCGTCGACGAGGCGAGTCTGAACCTCGCCCTGCGAGACGACTCCCCCGCCTACTCCCTGCGCGGCTTCCAGCGCATCCCCTTCGAAGACATCGGGCCCCAGGAAAAGAAGAGCAATCAGATCCCGTAGTCCTGCGTCCATCGCAAATCTGACGGGTGCGGGCCGTTCGCAGTACCGCCTAATGAGTTTTGACGAGCCACACCGGTAATCGCGCCGGGCACCGTGTGGTTGTAGGGTGGGGCTTGCCCCACCAGGAACCCGAACGCAAGGAAAGCGGTGGGGCAAGCCCCACCCTACACATTACCGAACTTGCTCATCAGGATTCATCAGGCGGATCAGAGAGTCTTCTGTTTGGAGCGGATGTTCCATATTGATTCTGACCTAAGGCTTTGTTGGAACTTGAGTTAGGACGATTTGCGCCGAAATATGTAGCCAGTAATTTATGTGCATTATTTTTGATATTGTGTGATTATGTTGTT
>VGYL01000076.1 GCA_016872975.1 Planctomycetota bacterium | reverse complement strand
TCTACCGGGGGCCGCGGTTGTGTCATCCCAGCGTGCTCGTTCGCCGGCAATGTCATGAGGTTGTCGGCGGATACGACGAGCGCTACGCCCAGATGGCGGATTATGATCTGTGGATTCGGATCTGTCTGAGGTATGACATCCATATCCTGCCGGAAGAGCTCACCGCGTTTCGCTGGCTGCCCGAGAACACCAACATGAGCGGCCGACGGCCCGACAGCATCAAACGACGCTGCTGGGAGAATCGTCGTCTCCTGGAGAACTACCTCGCCATCCAGGATCGGGACTTCTTTGTTCGAGTCTTTCCCGAGGCCCGGCAGCAGGCGAGCGAGGCGCCGGCCGGCCTGCTGCCTTTTGTCCTGGCGCAACTGTCGCTGCGGGCGAAAGCGCGACCGCAGATCCACCAGGCATTCGCGCTGGAGACGATCTTCCGCCTGCTGGCCGATCCCGCCACGGCGGAAGCCCTGCGGCAGCGGTTCGGCTTCGACTACCGGGACTTCATTCAACTGACCGGCCAACATGACGTCTTCAACGCATTCGCCGTGCGGCAGGGAAGGGTCCGGCGGCCCGGACGGGTGCGGCCCTGGTACGAGAAGATGGTACGAGGTCTCCGCGAACTCCGCCCGAACAGGCGGCGCAGTTGCCGATGAACGGGATTGCCTGTTGACGTGCGGCGCCGCGGACAGGAAGATCTCCCCCGGATGGCTTTGCCCCAAACCGGGTTGCAGGGATTCGATGAAGAAGGTCGCGCTCATTTTCGGGACACGTCCGGAAGCGATCAAGCTGTGCCCTCTGATTCTGGAGTTGCACAAGCAGGCGGATTACCGGACGCACGTGTGCGTCACCGGCCAGCATCGGCGGATGCTGGATCAGGTGCTGGAGGTCTTTGGTGTCGTGCCCGACACGGATCTGCGGCTCATGGAGCCGGATCAGACGCTGGCCGGATTCACCAGCCGCGCCCTGGCGGCAGTCGCGGGCGACCTGCGGGAACACCGGCCCGACCTCGTGCTCGTCCAGGGGGACACGACGACCTCCTTCTGCGCCGCGTTGGCCGCGTTCTATGAACACATCGCGGTCGGCCACGTGGAAGCGGGGCTGCGGACGTGGAACAAGCGGGCCCCTTTTCCGGAAGAGATCAATCGCGTGCTGACCAGCCGGATCGCCGACCTGCATTTTGCCCCCACCGCCTGGGCCCGAGAGAATCTGTTGCGGGAAGGAGTCCCGCAGGACCGTGTTTTTGTCACGGGCAATACGGTCATCGACGCCTTGCGGATCGCCGTGGAGAAGGCGCGAGTGAACCCGCCCGCGATCCCCGGCCTGCCCCCCCGCCTGATGCAGGAGGAGCGCCAGCGGCCGCTCGTGCTGATCACGGGGCATCGGCGGGAGAGCTTCGGCGCCGGCTTCGAGAGCCTCTGCCGCGCGGTTGGGGAGCTTTCGGGCCGCTTCCCGGATACCGCGTTCGTGTATCCGGTGCATTTGAACCCGAACGTCCGGCAGCCGGTGTTCGGCCTGCTCTCCGGTCGTCCCAATGTGTTTCTGCTCGACCCGCTGGCCTATCTGCCGTTTGTGGCTCTCCTGGATCGCTGCCGGATCGTGCTGACAGATTCCGGCGGCGTGCAGGAGGAGGCTCCGGCGCTGGGCAAGCCGGTCCTGGTGATGCGGGACACCACGGAGCGGCCCGAGGCCGTGGCGGCGGATGTCGCCAGGCTGGTCGGGACCGACAGTGCGAGAATCGTCCGGGAGGCCTCCACGCTCCTGTGCGATGACAGTGCCTGGGCGGCCATGGCCACCGCGGTGAACCCCTACGGCGACGGTCGGGCCTGCCGGCGCATTGTCACGGCTTTGAGAGACGGAACCTGCCCATGACCCATTTGGGGAGAAGGTATGACTTCGCCGATGACTCCGTTTGATCGCAGCGGCCTGGCCGCGCTCTCGGACCTGCAGAGCGCCGAGTGGTCCACTCTCTTTGCGCGCCTGGAGCAGGAACAGATCGAGTTCTTGACGGCCCATGCGCCGTTTTGCAGTCCCGAGTATCGTTGGCCGCGGGATGCGCTGCACTGGTGGAGCCGGATCTGGGAGTATCCCTATGCCTACCATCATCTGTGCGCGTGGCGGGCGTCCCAGCCGGCGGAGGTGTGCCCTCTGGTCGTGGACGTCGGGTCGGGCGTCACCTTCTTCCCGTTCTCGGTGGCCCGTTTGGGTTGTCAGGTGGTATGTACCGACATCAATCCCGTCTGTGGAGTGGAACTCCATCGGGCCATCCCGCACATCGATGCCGGCAAGGGCCAGGTGCAATTCCGCCAGACAGATGGCCTGCACCTACCGCTCACCGACGGCGCGGCCGATGCGATCTACTGCATCAGCGTCCTGGAGCACATCGAGTCGTTCGAACACAACATCGCAGAATTCTCCCGGGTCCTCAAACCCGGCGGACTCCTGCTCCTGACCATCGACCTCGATCTCCAGGGCAATTCCCAAATCGGAGTGGTTCGCCATCTCGACTTGGGTCGCCGTCTTCAGGCCGGTTTTGAATACGGGTGCCCCGACATCACCATTCATCCGGCGGATCTGCTCACCTGCACCCGCGGGCCTTTTCCGCTCTGCCGCGAGCGTACCGGGGCCCGATTGGCCTGCTTCCTTCTGAAACAAGAGTGGAGGAAAAGAGTCCTGCGACGGAAGCCGCGCCCCGTACGCCCCTATTTGCTCTGCGTACAGGGGCTGGTTCTGCGAAAGAGGAGGTGCCGCTCCCAATGAAGGTTCTACTCTACAATACGCGCCCCGATTCCTTGCAGGACTGGGGCGGGGATACTACCCAACTGCAACAGACACAGCGCGCGATGGAAGCCCTTGGGGTTCAGGTCGTGTATGGTCGGGAGCACCCACCCGATCTGGCGGGATACGATCTCGTACACCTGTTCAATCTGCAACTCGCCCAGAATGGCGTGGAACTTGCGACCCGCGCAAAGGAGAAGGGCCTTCCGGTCGCCCTGTCGACAATCTGGTGGGATCTGTCCTACATCGATCGATCTCCCGAGAGCCATCCCTTCCGGCGATATGGGCCCGTGAGCAGGCTGCTGATGCGGATCAGTCCTACGGCCGCGTTCTCCTACCGCCAACTGCGCAGGCAACTGAACAAGAGCGGGCGCAGAAGACGCCGCGCGCAGCGGCGGCTGCTCGAGATGGCGGACGTTGTCCTGCCCAACTCGCATGCCGAGTTGGAGATTCTCGTGCAGCAGTTCCAAATGCCGAATCTTCGCGCCAAAGCGTTTGTCGTACCGAACGGCGTCACGGTATTGCCGCAGGACGGCTGCACGTTGCGCGATCATTGGCCCCAGTTGCCGCACCGGTACGTGCTGGAGGCGGCACGATGTCATCACCTCAAGGGGCAGGCGCGGGTGATTCGCGCCCTCCGGGACGAGAAGGAGATACCGATCGTACTTGCCGGAGACGACTTCGAAACAACCAAGTACGGGAGATGGTGTAAGCAGTTGGGCCAAGCGCGAGGCAACGTCTTCTTCCTGGGTGCGGTGCCGCACGAGCGGATGCCTCTGCTGTACCGCCACGCCGGCGTGCACGTGCTGCCGAGCCTACGGGAAAGCCCGGGGCTGGCCTCGCTGGAGGCCGCGGTGCACGGGGCCAACTGCGTGATCAGCATCCACTGCCCGGTGGAGGAGTATTTTGGCAAGGACGCCTTCGTGTGCGATCCGGACGATCTGGGGTCCGTCCGCCGGGCCATCCTGCAGGCGTGGACCCACCCGCCCACGGCGGCGCTGCGCTCTCGAATCCTCAGCTCGTTCACCTGGACCCGCGCGGCCCTCCGCACTTATGAAGCCTACCAATGGATTGTCCAGGGAGTGCACGCCCGGTGAGGGTGGGCATGACCGCCCCTCTGCCTTCGAGAGGGCAAAACGCACCGCGCCGGCAATTCGGATTCACCTCGGGCGGCCGGGTCCGTGCGCTGTCCGCAGATCGCGCAGATACCGCTCGACGTCGCGCCGGTAGCGGCGGCGGCACAGCCAGCGGACACCGCCGATCCGCATGGCGTCCAGGTCCATCAGGACGATGCCGGTCCCGTTGTACAGCAGATTCGTGTGTTTCAGGTCGCCGTGACTGATGCCGTGTTCGGCCAGCCGGCGCAGCAGGTCAAGAACCAGGTCGTTGACCCGCTGCTTCTCGGATTCGGTCACCGTCCCGTCAGCGAAAACCTGCTGCACATGCGGTCCCGACACGAACCGGGCGACGAAGTACGACTGCCACAAGAGCGGCCCGCGGTACTCGTCCACGTAGGCGAGCGGTTCCGGCGTGGCGATCTGCAAGGACACCAGCCGGTGCGCGTTGTGCCAGTTCCGCTTCGCCCGGGAGCCTTTGATCGTATGACGTAGCGAGTGCCAGAAGGCCCGGTGGTTGTAGCGCTTGATGACCACCTCCTGCCCGTTCCAGAGCACCCGGCTGACGAACGACGCGACATCCCTCTTGAGCACCTGTCCTTCCTGCATCAGGGTCTCGAGCCCGCGCACGAACTCGGGCAGCGCCTGCGCCGCGACAAACTGCGGGTCAAAGGCGCCCCGGTAGCCCGGGATCGCCAGTCGCACGCTCCGCCGGCCGGTCCCGGGCAAATTCGATTTCCATTCGCATGTGTTCATCAGTCGTCGGCCACTGGGGCCAAGCTGCGGCCATCATCATCGTTTTCTCCGATAACGTCAAGGGCAATGCCGCCTGGACGGCGAAATCGGGTGCATGACCGTTCCTGCGCGGGTGTCCCGCCCCGGCCCCAACCGCCGCCGGAAAAGGGGACATTCTACTTTTCCCTCCCGGAAGGGGAAAAGTAGAATGTCCCCTTTTCCTTTACCGTGCCGGGAACGAAGATCCGTTGCCTCGGAGGCCTGCAAGAACGGTCATGCGCCCGGCGAAATACGCCGGGAAGGACCGGCATGGCGTCACCATTTACCCCATTCCCGACATTGATGTAAGTTCCTTAGCTTCCGGAACTTAGAAACACAGACGAGGTTTTTTCTTGCCGCGTGCCACGGGAATTTGCTATAATACGCACATCCATGAGGCTCGCAGAAGTAGAGGGTCCTGGGGGGTTGAAAGATGGTGATGATTCGGTTTTACAGCGACATTTGGCTTCCTTTCGTCATGACCAAGCGTCGTATCCTCGTCTTGGCCATCGCCAGCTATCTGGCCCTCTGCTGAGCAGCACACGAACCAACCGGCGTTGGCAGCGCTCGGACCGGTCCCGGGCGTCCCTGCCTGCCGCAACCTCCGGCGCCCGCCACACAAGCAAACACACCCAATAGTTGACCACACCCCGGCACGCAGCCCCGCTGGAGTCAAGGCCCCATAAAAAACCCATCCCGCACACCTTCGCGCCGGGAGCCATCGTCCGGGCGTCAGCGGTAGGGTGGGCTCCGCCCACCGATTCCCTCGCATGTGACGATGCGTACGGACGGTTGACCAGATACTGCTCCGCCGGGTTGCAGAAGAATGGTGGGCCGAGCCCACCCTACCGCTTTCGCCCTGTTGGGCTTCTGCTGCAGACAAAGGGCGGCTGAATCAACGGCCCGGCAAAAGGCTAAAAGCCGTTCCGCAACCCCGTTCTCGATAGCGCCACGCCGGTCGAGGCTGCCGATTTCAGCCTTTTACCGGATCGTTGTTTTTTTTCGCCCCTCCGGGAACCCCGGACGACGCAGGATGGGAAAAAGCAGAATGTCCCCTTTTCCCTTTTGCGTCATCATGCTATCGTATACAGTCGATCCGACCGCGGGCCGGCCGGGTCAAGCGGCTACGATAATGAAGTGAGCTTCGACAAGACGGCCGGCGGGCCGGCGGTGAGAAAGACCGACCGCGGCCGCGGGTCTGGCGAAGCCCGTCAGTTACGAGGGTCCATGAGAACGGTTCTGATCGTTGAGGACGACCCCGCCATGCTGCGGGGCTTGGAGGACAACTTCAAGATCAAGGGCTATTACGTCCTGACCGCCATGGACGGCGAGACCGCCCTGGCGACGGCGTTGAAGGAGAAGCCTGACCTGATCCTCCTGGACATCATGCTGCCGGAGATGAACGGCTACGAGGTCTGCGCGCAGATCCGCGAGAAGGGCCTCGACATGCCCATCATCATGCTGACCGCGAAGGACCGGGAGTCGGATATCGTCCTGGGCCTGAACCTGGGGGCCGACGACTACGTGACCAAGCCGTTCAGCATCAAGGAACTGATGGCCCGGGCCGAGGCCTTTCTGCGGCGGCGCAAGGACTCCGAGCCGATGGTCTACGAGTTCGGCGACTGCCGGGTGGATGTCGCGGCCCGCACACTCACCCGCGCCGGCCTGGAGGTCACGCTCACGCCCGGCGAGTTCAAGATGCTGCACCTGTTCCTGCGCAAGAGCGGCTGTCCCCTGACCCAGGAGGAGATCCGCACCACCGTCTGGGGCTACTCGCACTTCACCTCGCTGCGGGACATCGACAAAGCGGTCGCCGGCTTGCGGGCCAAGGTGGAGCCCGACCCCGCCCGGCCGCAGTTCATCCGCGCGATCCCGAACATCGGATACAAATTCCAGGGCCTCCCCAACCAGGTGGGACCCCCGCCCTCGGGGGTCATCCTTTGCGATGGACAGCCGGGGGCGGCTGTCCCACCTGGAGACCCCGAGCCGCCGGTGCCGAATGGAAACAGTGCTCATAGTTGAAGACGATCCGACGATGCTGCGGGCCTTGAAGGACAACTTCGAGTTCCACGGCTACCGGAGCCTGACCGCCGAGGACGGCGAAGAGGGCCTCAATACCGCCCTCAACGCCCGGCCCGACCTCATTCTGCTGGACATCATGCTCCCGAAGATCAACGGCTACGAGGTCTGCCGCTTGATCCGGCGGGAGAAGCTCGCCATGCCCATCATCATGCTGACCGCCAAGGGCGAGGAGTCCGACATCGTCCTGGGCCTGAACCTCGGGGCCGACGACTACGTGACCAAGCCGTTCAGCATCAAGGAGCTGCTGGCCCGGGCGGAGGCCCTGCTGCGCCGCACGCGCAAGACCGAGCCGGAGATCTACGAGTTCGGCGAGTGCCGGCTGGACCTGCCCGCCTGCAAGCTCACCCGCCGCGACGAAGAGGTCGCCCTGTCCCCCAAGGAGTTCCGGCTGCTCGAGCTGTTCGTCAAGCGTCCCGGCCGGGCCCTGACCCGCGACGAGATCCTCAACCAGGTCTGGGGCTACGACTCCTTCGTCGGCGCCCGCAGCATCGACCGCTTCGTCACCACCCTGCGCAACAAGATCGAGCCCGACCCCCACAACCCCATCTACATCCACACGGTCCGCGAAATCGGCTACAAATTCGAGCCCCCGCGGTAAGAATCGTCGAGCGTTCGTAGTGTGCTCGTAAGAGCATATAATCCGAAACACATCCGAGATGCAACGCACCAACGACCAAGACGCCGGCGCAGAGCCGCAGAGCGCCTCGAATTCTGGGTCTCGGTCCTCGAATGACAGAAAGGAAGATGAGAGAAAGGAAAATGAACCCTGAAAGCGATACCTTCTTCGGTTCTCCCCATCTTCCTTTCTATTGTTCTTGGTTGCGGCCGAAGCCTGCGCTGGGCCCGCCGGGGTGAAGATCTCCGGAACCGGGCCAAACCCGAATAATTCCTATTGCGAGACCTGACCCCGTAATTCCCCCGTGGCTCCGGAACACTCTGCGCAAGTCATTTAGTACTACAACGCTATCTTGTGGGACCGCAGTAGTCGTAAGTCATTATGAAACAATGAGATACGGGAATGTCACTTCGGCGCCTTAACGCCAATAAGGCTACGGGGTGACATTTTCATAACCTCCTGTTCTAGCGTAGCTTATGTCAAACCGAGGGACAAATCGTAGCGTTGTGGTATTAGGTCCATTCGTCGAAAAAGGATCTGTATTTCCCGGGAATCTGCTCAAGGCGATCGGTAGCCGCTATGCAGACAAATCGCCTGCCGGCGCGCTCAAAAAGACCCTGTAGACGATGCAGCATCCATTCCGGTGACTCGTGAAGTCTATGCACGATAAGGCATATCTTCGTAGGGAACGGACCACTCAGAAGATCGCCTTGGATCTGCTTCTTAGAAAGAACCAACGTTGCTTCTTCCCACTGTGTGTTCGAAAAAGAGGGATGCACCTCTATGATGTGATCCGGCGCACACAGTGCAACGACATTAGGGATAACGCTCTCCCCAGAATCATCGGCCGATGCAAGAAGGACACCTCGCCGATCATCCCAAGAACAAAGCAACTCCAGAGATCGTGGGTGGAGATGCCATTCACTCAGCCAATCCTGCTGTGAGTCTGGTTTGCTCATGTCATGGACCCCTTAAAGAACTCAGCGAACACTCGGAGAATCTTCAAACGCCTATTTCTGCCCACGTATTGACGGCTCGCGGCTCAATTTCATTCGGAGTAGTTCAAGAGGCCCGCCAGGCAAGATGATTAGGTCTGGCAAGTTCAGCACGGTTCGAGCGAAATCCTCGTCCAATCTTCTTCGAATTGGATCGGCATCAATTTGATGGAACGGGAGAAGCTGTTGTTCACTCATCGCATTGAAGAGGGCAACCGCCTTGGCAAGTTGTGCAGGCTTCAGGGCCGTTACGTCTAACACATGGAGATTCTGCAGCGAGGACTTGCCAATAGTCCCCCTGCCGGACTGCTGCTTGTTGGCATGCCACCAATGCAGGAGCAGACCGAAAGAAGTGTTCGCCCAAAGGACCATCGCCTTCTCCATGGCAACAGACGGAAGGCGGATTGACAACCACGCGCGTCCTCCGATAGTCCTTCGAGGTGTGAACTGCATGCTTGTAGACTGACTGTTGAAGCGAAAATCCCGGTTGAAATGACAATGCGACGCGCTTCGCCGGACGTCAGTAAGCTTGTTATGTATGGTTGTTTGCTCATCGGAGTTCGAACCTTGGCGAGGTAGTCCTTCACAGTCTCCATGAAATGACATTGTGCGCTGGCTCTTGGCGTCATGTGACCATAGTACGGGGTAGGTTGGCGCACTATTCGGCCCTACCGGGCGGATATCAAACGGACCCCTTATGCCACCTTGCGATGTTCGCCCATTGATATCTGCATGGTAGGGGCCAATCTCACCTATTGCAGCAACAGTTGTCATAGGTAGGTGGCTGGCCTCGGACTTATCCATACTTGGCAACCAGATGCGTTTCTCATCCGCAAGCTGGTACGCCGCCTGCGCCAATGATAGGTCTGCAATACGAGATAAGTTCCAGCCGCCAGCGGAAGGCAACGGCGCATCCAATGCGTGGCCGATCACCTCATCACCAAAGGTAAGAGGAGTACCGCCCACAGGCCCATCTTCAAGGCATCGGAGTCTCTTGTTCCCCATCAAGGAGCGAATCTGCTGCGCAGCACTTGCTCCACTTAACGAGAACGCGGGGCGACTATTCAAGATCACGAACCCAGCACGCGTGCTTCCCTTCTTGGATTTGCGCCCGATCACAAGACATTCCCCCATGTCGGTATCGGCCGAGAACGATAAATCCCTGTCATCAGCCCCAGAGATCGAAATTAGGACAATGTCAGTATACTTCCTTGATAAGAGGCTACGAGAACTCTCCCATGCCTCACCCGACATGAGACTGAGAGGCATGACCAGACCTAGCGCACCCTCGGATTTCAGCTTGCGATCCGCAAGAACCAAGAAGATGGAGGCCTCCCCTGCATTGCCATGAGCACTTGTGCCCTTGGTCAGTCGCTCTGTGGCTTTGGCCATCAGTCGCTGTTCCTCGACAGTTGAACTGAACGCGGCGAACATCGGATTAGGAACGCCAATCTTCTTTCCCTCGTGGCCAGTAGCACGCGTGAACGGTGGATTCATAATAACTATATCAAAAGATGCGTGAGGGAGTGACCGCCACGTTTCCTTTTCGGTCCCACCCATACCCCCGATGGCTTGGGCCGTGATGGCAAGGATCTCGAACTTCCCCTGAGGGTCTAGCAGGTTCAGCGAGCCCAGAGCAACGCTGCCATCCGGCTGTTTCCCATAAGCAACCGTTAGTATGGCACCTCCATCATATTGTACTGTGGGATGAGCACCGGCAAGCACCAGAGCTGTCAGGTGTGCCGCCGCCGGGAGAACATCACAGCCGACCAGAACGTTTGCCATCATGTGGGGGTGCAACGATTCAGCGTCTCCGCCCGCCAACTCATGTAGTTGACTGACGCGCTGGTAAGCTGCCGAAAGTAGTGTGCCTGTGCCGCACGCAAAATCAGCGATGCGCAGACTCTTTACATCATCTGGGTTCGCCCATGATCCGCCTCCTGGCGGACGGTCCTGCGCGATTATCAAGCCAGCCAGCAGGGCCGCTGAGGCAGGCGTTGTATAATAGGCAGCAAGGAACTTCCGGTCGGCAATCAGACGCTGGAAGACGGCTCCTGTTAGATCATGAGATCGCATCACCTGGCTTTGGAGGAGCTTGTCAGACATTGAGGCTAGACAGTCGATGAGTGCTCGGCTCCCAGTACTTGGAATCGGCTCCAGTATGCGACGCGCAATATCGAAAATAGGCCAATAGTTCACCTTTAGAATCTTCCGCCACTCCGCGAGGATCGGCGACTTGCCGAGGCCACCATTGCATCCACGGAGTTGTTCAAGCGAATTGACGCTTGCGAGGGCTCCTGGACCACCTGCAAGGGTTTCCTGGAACACCAAGGCATTCGCAAGGATTGTCGCCGCCATCCGACGTGTCTGGTCCCCGTCTTCCTGACACAATTCTTCGCTGATTTTGTGAATTGCACCAGGATGAGCCTGGGCCATCTCCTTTAGTAGGCCTGCGCTTTCAGTGACGCCGGTGATCAACTGATCAGCGGCCTTATCAACCACGTCGGGTGGAACGGAGGCCGACTGGACGAGGATGGAGAGACTGGCGACATTGCCAGCAATCCATCCCGAGTGGGGCCATCGAGTGCAGTCGGTCGAACTCGTGCCAGTATACAGTGCCATTTCCAGATCGGTTGAGCTCTCAAGTTCATGGAGCAGTCGCGTCCCCTGCACTTTCGACAATCTTATCGGCAAACGGACGCTAATAGATGAGAGGATTGTTCTTCCCGTGGCTCGCAGGTGCTCGCCCAAGCGTGCCATAGCCTCTGCTTCCACGGTAGGCGCGGGAGTGATTTCAGTCTCAATAACAACAGGGAAGACGTTGTGTTCCATGACGATGATGTCAGGCCTAGCTTGGCTTCCCCTCAGTTGCCCCGTATTCTCTGAGGAAACAACATTGGAATTCTGCCATACATGGCGTGTGGTACGTAGTACTGCCGCCAGAGCGTCGTTGATTGTATGTTCGTGCGTTGCCATGGCGGGATAATACCACAGCGTGGTTCCCCAGTCTACTGATCGCACATAAATGCGATCAGGGCGAATTAGGAATTATTCGGGAGGAATTAGCGAAAGGAAGACTACGGGTGAGGATGACTTGTCCCTATGCCCCCCGGCCTACGATCCGTCGTCTGTCCTCCGTTCTCCGTTCTTCCGTTGTCGGTTTTCGGATTTCTTCTTGCCTTTACGGGCAGGGTGGACGTAGAATACGGATGCGGCGGGAGAAATCCGCCGCGTGGGACAACTGGTTGCACTGAGATTTCAGACGCTTCACCTCAAACGGTCAGGTTTGTATCCAAGAAGCGGCTGGAAGGCTCGGTGCTCTCTGTTTTCGCAGGGAGCACCGACGCTTTATGTCTCTCGAAACGGCATCCTTGATTCAGCATCTGACATGAAGCGCGCGGGCTCCGGCGCGGGGAGTCTGTCTGCAGAGAGCATCGTTCGTCTTCCACGTTCTTGGAGGGCCCTGACCGGCCTGAGGTGGACGTGGTTGCGGCGGTGCTCTTTTTCGTTGGGCCGTCGCGTGACGTGAGGGAACCGGGGGGACAAAGGAGCGGCGTATGCGGCGGGTGCGGGTGGAAAGGAAAGAGGGCCAAGCGGGAGATTGGCGGTCCCAATGGGCGGGCTTCGAGCGGATGGTCGGGTTGTATGTTCCCTATGTGCTGGTGCGCTGTGCGGCGTATACCGACGGGCGGCGGCAGGCGCAGCAGATCGGGGTCTATACGCTGATCAGCGCGTGCCTGGTGGCCCGGGAGGTGGGCCCAGCGGTGCCGGCCGGGCGGATCGTGGAGATCGTGGTGCGGGTGGTCGGGCCGGACGTACGGGCGGGGGCGCGGGGCGAGGACTGGCGCCGGGGGCCGGATCAGCCGTTGCTCGCGGACCCGTGGATGCAGTACATGGCGACGGCGGTCAACGCGCTGAAGCGGCCCGGGCGGGAGGTCCTGGTGCTGCATCACGTGGGCGGGCGGACGGTGGAGGATCTGGCCGGGCTGCTGGGGCAGACGCCCCAGGAGGTGCGGGCCCGGCTCGGGCGGGCCGAGCGGCGGCTGGCCGAGTGGCTGGGCGGGGCGGACGTGTCGGCGGCGCTGGCCCGCTTCGCGGCGGGCCTGGACCGGGGCTGGATGGCGGAGGTGGCGGCCGGGGCGCTGGACTATCTGGCCGGGAACACCCATCGCCCGATCGGCTTCGGATGAGGACTGGTCTTATGCCAATCAGGCCATTGGCGTTCCCGGGGCGGTTGGAAAACGGTAGTCGGTAGCCGGTAGTCCGTAGTCGGTTGGAGACCCGTGTTCATCCGTGTAAATCCGTGTCGGTACAGCGTTCATCCGCGTTCATCAGCGGTTGCCTTCTCTGTGGCCTCGGTGTTCTCTGGGGCTGAAAAGCAGTTCCCGGTTGGCGGTTTTCAGTTCCCGGTTCGGCCTGCGGGTTCGCGGAACTGCGCGAGGCCGGAACATCGGGGTTGCGGGACTTCGGTTGCGTTGCCATAGACTACCTCCTTGTGGATGCTGGTTCTGCAACGCCAGGCTATACCAGCATCGCCGACAGTGGGCGGAAGATCACGCGGGAGTTCTGTCCGAGTTGCGGCTCCCCGCTGTTCACCCGCGCCGAGACGTTGCCCGATTCGGTCTTCCTCAAAACCGGCAGTGTGGATGAGCCGGAACAGATCGAGCCCAACTGCCAGATCTGGACCAGACGGGCGGTCCCCTGGGTCTACATCGATGAGAAACTGCCGTGCTTTCCTGAGGGCTGTCCGTCCAGACCAGAGGGTCCACAGGATTGAAGATCGCCAGTCAGCCGAGGGCGCCCTGACCTACAACCGCCCGTTGGCGGTCTCGGGACACGATAGGAGAGTCGCCCCGGTATTCCGGCCACACCGGTCGCCCTGCGCCGCGATGTTCAGGAGAACGCCGACCGCGGCGGCCGACAGCAACATGCTGGTCCCGCCCGCACTGATGAACGGCAAGGGGATTCCTTTGGTCGGCAGAACCACGGTGACGACACCGATATTGAGGGCTGCCTGCACCGCGATGGTCAGGACGATCCCGGCGGCCAGCAGCCGGCCGAAGGGGTCCCGACAGCGGACTACCACCGCCAGGCCCAGACAGATAAAGAGGATGAAGAGCGCGATGACCCCGAGAGTGCCCACCATCCCCAGTTCCTCGCCCACAATGGCAAAGATGAAGTCGGTGGTGTCTTCCGGCAGATGGCCATATTTGGAGATGCCCTGGCCCAGCCCTTTGCCCCACACGCCGCCGGAGCCGATGGCGATCAGCGACTGATTTGCCTGGTAGGCAACCGACGATCCAAACCACTCCGGGTGCAAGAAGGCAGCCAGCCGCTGCATCCGATGCGGCGCCTGGATCAAAGCCGCGATAAACGCGACCGCGGCCGCGGGCAACAGCGTCAAGACATGCCACCATTTGACCCCGGCAATGATCAGCATGGCGAAGCTGATCACAGCAAGGAACGCGGCCGTGCCGAAATCCTCGACGAGGATCGGTCCGCAGACCAGACCGATCAAGATGCACAGCGGCAGGAACCGCCTCCAGTACCGCTTCAAGTCCGGCCCGACTCGGGCACAGACACCCGCCAGGAAGAACACCGTCGCCCATTTCGCCAGTTCCGAGGGCTGGAAGCTGATACTGACCGGCCCCAGGGGAATCCGCAGCCAGCGCCGGGCCTGGTTGACCGTAGTCCCCAGCGACGGGATCAGAACCGCGATGACCAGTGCGACCGCCACTACTAACAGCCAGACGGTGGAACAGGCGTGCCAGCGCGAGCGAAAACGCCAGAACCGATAGTCCGGCACCGCGGCGAGAAACAGGATCGCCACGGCAATCGGGAAGAACATGATCTGGCGCAGGCCGGGAAAGTCGTAGAAATGCCGCAGGTCGAACTCGTGCCCCAGACTG
>VGYL01000075.1 GCA_016872975.1 Planctomycetota bacterium | reverse complement strand
CGGCCAAAAAGGACACGCCGCGGATGGTCGAGGAAAAACGGTGACCGGATGGACCCGAAAGTCAAACGTCTGGTGGATCAGGTCAAAGCCTTCCTGCACGAACGCTACGGCGCCGGCATCAAGCGGGTCATCCTCTACGGCTCCCACGCCCGCGGCGAGGCCACAGAGGATTCGGATGTGGATGTGCTCGTGCTGGTGGATCAGTCTCTGAATCCCCGCGAAGTTGATGATAGCTTGAGCGATCTGCTCTACGACATCATCCTCGAAGAGCATGAACTTGTCTCCGTCATCGTACTTTCTGAGGATTACTTCGAGAACCACAAGTTCCCGTTCATGCTGAATGTGAGAAAAGAGGGAGTAACGATGTGAAGGAGATAGACGTTCTTTCCGCGAAAGCGCAGACGTTCATACGCTCGGCCGAACAGGTTCTGAGCATTGGGGACTACGATTCCTGTGCCTCCCGGTGCTATTATGCCATGTTCCTGATGACGGAAGCCGTGCTCCTCACCAAGGAACTGAGTGCTTCTACTCATAGAGGCGTGATCAGCTTATTCGGCGAGCACTTCGCGAGGACGGGGATATTCGAAGCCGACATGGGAACGGCACTCAACTATGCCTACAAGAAACGACTTGTTGGCGACTACGGGATGGGTGCTTCCGTTACGCAAGAGGAGGCCGAGGGCTTACTGGTTGCGGCGCGGGATTTCGTTGGGAAGGTGAAGGATTATCTCGATAGGTGGGCAGAGCAGACGTGAAGACTGGAACCGAACGGATTCTGATGTGTGGCAATGAGGCGATGGCGGAGGCGGCGATTCGGGCCGGCTGCGACGCCTATTTCGGGTACCCGATCACGCCGCAGAACGAGATCAGCGCCTACATGGCCCAGCGGATGGCCGAGGAAGGCCGGGTCTTCATCCAGAGCGAAAGCGAGCTGGCGGCCATCAACATGGTCTTCGGGGCCTCCGCGACCGGAAAACGGTCGATGACCAGCTCCTCCAGCCCCGGGATCAGCCTGATGCAGGAAGGCTTCAGCTACCTGGCGGGGGCGGAATTGCCGGCGGTCGTCATCAACGTCATGCGCGGCGGCCCGGGGCTGGGGAACATCTCTCCCGCCCAGGGAGACTACTTCCAGGCCACCCGCGGCGGCGGGCACGGCGACTACAAGACCATCGTCCTGGGCCCCTCTAGCGTGCAGGAGATGGCCGATTGCATGCCCCTGGCGTTCGATCTGGCCGATCAGTACCGTATGACCGCCATGATCCTGGTGGACGGCCTCCTCGGGCAGATGATGGAGCCGCTGACGTTGGAGCCGAAGCCGCGTCCCAAGCTGCCGCCGAAGGACTGGGCCTTGACCGGCCGTAAGGGCCGGGAGCAGAACATCGTCCGGTCCCTGTGGCTCGGCGAGGGGGTGCTGGAGAAGCACAACGAGAAGCTCCAGGCCAAGTACCGGGAGATCCAGGAGAAAGAGGTCCGTTGCGAGCTGTACCGCATCGAGGATGCGGAGATCGTCATCGTCGCGTACGGCATCGTCGCCCGCATCGCGCGGGCGGCCGTCGATCGCGCCCGCGAGGACGGCATCCCCATCGGCCTGATCCGACCGATCACGCTGTGGCCGTTCCCCTCCCACCAGATCCGCCAGGCGGCGGAGGAATTCCGCGTCTTTCTGACCATGGAGATGAGTTCCGGCCAGATGCTGGAGGATGTGAAGCTGGCGGTGGCCGGCAAGGCCCCGGTGCTCTTTCACGGCCGCATGGGCGGCGGGTTGCCCACCGTGGACGAAGTTCTCGGGAAGATTCGGGAGTTGACGTTACGCACCGGCACGCCGAAAATCCGAAATCCGAAATCCGAAACAATTTCCAATGACCCAAATCCCAATGATCAAAACGCTGAAGCCGGGTCTGAACCGGTTATGTCATTGCGAGGAGCGCAGCGACGAAGCAATCTCGATCCCATGCGCGGGAGGTTGCTTCGCTTCGCTCGCAATGACATGTCTTGACATTTGGCCCTTTGTGCTGGTCTGAGATATGAAGACAGTATTCAAACGAACGCCGGTTTTGAAGGACTGCCCGACGCATTACTGCCCGGGCTGCGGCCACGGGATCGCCCACCGGCTGCTGGCGGAAGTGATCGACGAGCTCGGCATTCAGGACCGCACGATCGGGATCGCCCCGGTCGGCTGTGCCGTGCTGGCCTACAACTACCTGGATGTGGACATGATCGAGGTCGCGCACGGGCGGGCCCCCGCCGTCGCCACGGGCATGAAACGCTGCAACCCCGACCGGATCATCTTCTCGTACCAAGGCGATGGGGACCTGGCGGCCATCGGCACCGCGGAGATCATTCACGCCGCCCATCGGGCCGAGCAGCTCACGGTCATCTTCATCAACAACGCCGTCTTCGGCATGACCGGCGGCCAGATGGCCCCCACCACCGTCCTGGGGCAGGTCACCGCGACCACGCCGGCCGGCCGTCAGTCCAACGGCCAGGGCTATCCGCTCCAGGTCTGCGAATTGCTGGCCCTGTTGCCGGGGGTGACGTACGTCGAGCGCTGCGCCTTGAGTAGCGTGTCGCGCATCCGCCAGAGCAAGGCGGCCATGAAACACGCCTTCGAGCGGCAGATCGAGGGGGCCGAGGGGCTGTCCCTGGTCGAGATCCTCTCGCCCTGCCCCACCTACTGGCGGATGTCGCCCAGCGACGCCATGCAATGGATCGAGACCCACATGCGCAGAGATTTCCCCATTGGGCGATTGAAGGGATAAAGTGAACGGCGCCACTGCAAATTTCGAAATCCGAAATCCGAAATCCGAAACTCGAAACAAATTCGAAATCCAAAGCATAAATGACCGAACCACTGGCGCCGGTCGTTGGTTCCGTTTTGAATTTTCTTTCGGTTTGGTCATTGGGATTTGTTTCGGATTTCGAACTTCGGATTTCGGATTTTCGCGGCCTCGGCGACTTCGGATTTGATGTTGTGACGGACGCACCGACACAAGGCAAATGGATGTTTGACCAGATGGATCAGCAGACGATGGGCACGGGCTACCTGTACGAAGAAATGGTAATGGCCGGTTTCGGCGGCCAGGGGATCGTCCTGGCGGGCAAGCTCCTGGCCCAGACGGCCATGCGGGCCGGCCTGGAGGTGACCTACATGCCCTCTTACGGCGCCGAGGTCCGCGGCGGGACCGCCAACTGCATGGTGATCGTCTCGAACCGGCCGATCGCCTGCCCGACTGTTGGCGCCCCGAACGCGCTGGTGATCTGCAACAAGGCCTCGCTGAGCAAGTTCGCTCCTCGTCTGAAGCCGGGCGGCGTGCTGATCTTCAACAGCTCCCTGATCGAAAACGTGCACTCTGTCCCCGACGGAGTGGAAGTCTGCGGCGTGCCGGCGGAGGAGATCGCCATCGAGTCCGGCAGTCCCAAGTGCGCCAACATGGTGATGCTCGGCGCCTACCTGGGCAAGCGGGGGCATCTCAGCCCCCGGCAGGCGGCCGAGTCCCTGCCCGCCATCCTGGCCGAGCGCCATCATAAGATGATCCCCCTCAACGCCGAAGCCCTCCGCCGCGGCGCCGAGTTCGTCCTCTGCCACGCGTAGCCGCGACCCGAAACACAGAAGCCAAGCATGAGCGACATCGCTTCCCGCCGGGTGCTTCACAGGCCCGCTTGGAATCGGTCTGCCTCTTGCCTCCCGCCGCCGCCGCCGCGATAATGTCCGCCATGAACTTGAGGAGAAGATGATGCGCTTACGAACGATCACGTCGATCATACTGCTGATAGGAACGGTCGCATCGCTCGCATGGGCGGGAGCGGCGCGCCAGACGGAGAACTCGAAGCCGCCGGACCCGCTGTCCGCAGGGCCTTTTCCCGTCGGCGTAACGACCACAACCCTTGTCGACACCGCTCGCACGGACCACTTCACCCAACAGCCGCGTACGCTCGTCACGGAGATCTGGTATCCCGCGCAGGACCAAGCCCGGCGGATGCCCAAGAACAAGTTCTCCGATTTCATCCCCGGCGGCCGGACGCCCGAAATCGACGAACTGATCGCCAAGACCTACAAGACCAGCGCCGCCGAAGTGGACAAGCTCTACTGGAACGAAGCCCATCGCAATGCACCGGTTCGCGCAGGGCGCTTCCCGCTGGTGATCTTCTCACATGGCAACGGCGGCTCCCGCCATCAGAACACCTTCTGGTGCGACTACCTCGCCAGTCACGGCTACATCCTCGTCTCGCCCGACCACACCGGCAACGCCCGCTGGACGGTCCTCGACGGCAAGGTCATCCCGTCCCAGTCCGGCGAGCGGCTCAATTCCGCCAAAGACCGGCCGCTCGACGTGTGCTTCCTGCTGGACCAGATGATCCGCTGGGACCAGGGCGGCGACCCGCGCTTCGCCGGCCATATCGACACGGACCGTGCGGCCGTCACCGGCATGTCCTTCGGCTCCTTCACCGCCCACTGGGCCGCGGACCGCGACCCACGCTTCAAAGCAGTGGTGGCGATGTCCGGCGCCCCACCCACCCACGCGAACCTGACGGTGCCTTCCCTGCGGATGCTGGGCACGGAGGACCGCACACTCGGCGTCCTGGGCAACACCCTGATCCGCGCCAACCACGCGACCCACACCGGCCCCTCGTTCCTGCTGGAGCTGAAAGACGGCGGCCACTACTCCTTCACCGATGTCTTCAAGGTCAACAAGACCTTCGGCGACGGCATCGGCGCCGGCCGGCGCCGTGACACCAACGAGCCCTTCGAGTTCACCGCGATGGAGCTGACCTACAAAATCATCAACTCCTACAGCGTCGCCTTCCTCGGCTATTACCTGAAGGACCAAAAAGAATACGCGACCTTCCTGAACAAGAACCACTGGCCCGACACCATGCTCTGGGGCGTGAAGGGCATGGTAGACAAACACTGACTCACCTTTCGGCGGCGTCACAGGCCCGGAAAAGCATGAGCGGCCGCGTGAGGCGTCAGCGGTAGGGTGGGCTCCGCCCACCGCTCTGGCTCATGGTATCGGAGACAAACATGAAGACTTGCACGCAACTCATTTCGGACAGGGCACTCCTGGGAACCGTGGCACTCATCGTCGCCGCCTTGCTGCTGGGGCCGCTGGCCCGGCTCGAAGCGGCTGACAGAAAATCGGGCGGGCCCACGGCGTTCCGGCCGGGGGCGGTCTGGCTCGATACGGCGGGCCGGCCCATCAACGCCCACGGCGGCGGCATGCTGTTCCACGAGGGCACGTACTACTGGTACGGGGAGAGCAAGGAAGGCCGCACCTGGCTGCCGCCATCCAACAAGGCCTGGGACGGCTACCGCGTGGATGTCACAGGCATCCGCTGCTACTCGTCCAAGGACCTCCTGAGTTGGAAGGATGAAGGACTGGTGTTGAAAGCGGTGCCCGGCGACCCGAACCACGACCTGCACCCTTCCAAGGTCTGCGAGCGGCCGAAGGTGGTATTCAATCCGCGGACGAAGAAGTTCGTCATGTGGGTGCACATCGACAGCGAGGACTATCAGGCCGCACAGGCCGGCGTCGCCACAGCGGACCGGCCGACGGGCCCGTTCCTCTACCGCGGGAGCGTTCGGCCGGAGGGACAGGACAGCCGCGATCAGACGCTGTTCCAGGACGACGATGGCAAGGCGTACCGCATCTACTCCTCCGAAAACAACGACACCACGTACATCTCGCTGCTCACCGACGACTACCTCCGGCACAGCGGCACCTTTGCCCGGGTGTTCGTCAAGCGGCGGATGGAGGCACAGGTCGTCTTCAAACACGCGGGCAAGTACTGGTTCCTGGCCTCCGATTGCACCGGCTGGGACCCGAATCCCGCCCGGTCGGCCGTGGCGGACTCGATCTGGGGGCCGTGGACGGAATTGGGCAATCCCTGCCGCGGTCCGGGGGCCGAGAAGACCTTCGGCGGACAGAGCACATTTGTGTTCCCGGTGGCGGGCCGGACCGACACGTTCATCTTCATGGCCGACCGCTGGAACAAGACCAGCCTGCCCGATTCGCGCTACCTGTGGCTGCCCCTTCGCTTCCACGACCAACGCTTCGAGGTGACTTGGCAGGACACCTGGCGGTTGGACTCCCGCGCGGACCCCGCCGGCACGAAGCCGCCCAACCGCTGAGTTGCCGGACACGGCGCGCCGCGAGAGCCGAGCGATCCCACCGATCAGGAGAGCAACAAGATCAGAATTGCTACACATTCCCCCGCAAGAGGTGGTGTAACCATGGCTTACAGCGATCAAGACTGTGTTCCCGTGCGAATCCGGTAGGTCGAAGCATGGTACGTACCATGCGCACTCCGGGAAGAGGTTCGAACTGGAGCGCTTGTAGTGCTGCCGCAAGGCAGTAGTAATCAGTCCGTCCTTCCGCTCTCGACAGGCAGACCGGAGGCAGGACGTACGCCGGAACGCCAAGCCGGACTCACTGAGGCGGCTCTTCCGTAGGTTGGGCGTCCCGCCCGACGATAAAACAGTCCGTCTTTCCGCTCATCCTTCGGAGTTGAAAGAAAGGAAAATGGGGGAAAAGAAGATGGGAGCGGAAGGCAGGATGTATTCCGGAACGCAAGCTACTCGGTGGGTTCTCTTCCAAGAGTTTCTCGAAGAGGCGGTTCAGGGGGGTGGCGACGCGGTTCTCTGACAATTTCAGCGCTTGGCCGCGTGCGGACCCGTCGGTTCACATCGTGCGGAAGATCTCCGGGAGGCCCTTACGTGCCCGGAAAGAAGCGTTCGGGGGAACCGGGCACAGGCGGAGGAGGACTGAATCAGGAAAGCGAAGCTCGTAAAACAGCCCCTCTGGGCTTCGAGAGACCGGAGAGAGGCTCGGCCTCCGCTCGGTCGATGAGACTCCGCTCGGAGAGCCTTCGAGTAGGGGCCTCCTTCCAGTTCGAAGAGCCTCCGACGATGGGCCGTCTGAATTGGAAGTGGGAAGTGTAAAGTGTGAAGTGTTAAGAGCACTTCAAACTTCAAACTTGCCACTTCACACTTCCCCAGGTTTCGGCCCATGACCCGCAGGCAGTTGGCGTCATAACGGGCAGAGTGAGGCTCCGCCTCTCGGAGGTTCGTAGCCGCCCGGGGGTTGTGGGTGAGACAGGACGATGGTTCACTCCCCTGAACCGCCCTTGTGCGTACCATAGTGGCCAGACAGGGAAGTGTAAGGAAGCGTTGCGTCGTGCGAAGCAAGGAGGTGTCTGCGTGTCGCCTGGTGGGCGGAGCCCACCCTACCGCTGCCGCCATGCCTGACCGCCGTCGCAAGACGACACCAGGAGCGCACGGCATATCCAACCGGGGCGGCCGGGCCGCTGCCGGCGGACTGATCCTGCGTTTGCCGGGACAATTTTCCGGACGTGACTTGAACCGCAGGGATGGGGGCGATAGCATGGTCCTTGGCATTCGCCGGTGTGTTCGGGTGAACAAGGACCTTCGGTTATGGAGAGAGACATGAAAACGCAGATGAATCGTCGGAAATTCCTGGGCGGGGCGGCGGCTTCGGCCGCGGCGTTTACCGTGGTGCCGCGGCACGTGCTGGGCGGGGCCGGGAACGTTGCCCCGAGCGAGAAGATCACCTTCGCCTATGTCGGCTGCGGGACGCAGGGATTGCGCGAGATGATGGGGCTGCTCGCGATGCCGGAGCTGCGGATCGTCGCGGTCTGCGATCCGGAGAAGGACGGCGTCAACTACGTCGACTGGTCACGGGACGGCTTGCGGAGCGAGATCGCCCGAGCTTTGGAGAAACCCGACTGGAGAAAGGGCGGGCCCATTCCGGGCGGCCGGGAGGTTGCCAAGGAGATCGTCGAGACGTACTATGCCAAGGGCGGGACCTCCGACCGTGCCAAGGGCTGTACGGCGTATGCGGATTTCCGCGAGCTGCTGGAGAAGGCCGATGGCATCGACGCAGTCAAGGTCATCACGCCGGACCATCTCCATGCGACCGTCGCCATCGCCGCGATGAAAAAGGGCAAGCACGTCATGATGCACAAACCGCTGGCGAACCGGCAGCAGGAGGCCCGGCTGGTCGTCGAGACCGCCCGCCGGACGAAGGTCGGGACCTATTTCCAGCCCGCCGGCGCCGGCGAGCAGGTGAAGCAGGTCGCAAACTGGATTCGCGCAGGCGCGATCGGGACACTCCGCGAGATTCACAACTGGTCCTTTCGGCCGGTGTGGCCGCAGTATGCAACGCTCCCGACGGACCAGCCGGCGGTGCCGAAGGATTTCGACTGGGACCTGTGGCTGGGACCGTCGCTGCCGCGACCGTATCACCCGCATTACACGCACGCGGTCTTTCGCGGCTGGTACGAGTTCGGCGGCGGCTCGATCGCGGACATGGGACACTACAGCCTCTGGCCGGTCTTCCGCGAGTTCGGCCTGGACAACCTGGCGGTCGTGGAATCGACGCCGAGCCACGTCTGCGCCATCGAGAACAGCGTCAGCCGCAAGATCGCGAACGACTTTGCCTTCCCCTTCGCCAGCACAATCCGCTTCAAATTCGCGGCCAAGTCCGACCGGCCGGCGGTGGACCTGTTCTGGTATGACGGCGGCATGCGGCCGGTGACACCGCCGGAGGTCGAGGAGGACAACAAGGAGCTGGCGTCCGAAGGGATGATGTTCGTCGGCGACCAGGGCAAGATCCTCGGCGGTTTCCGCTGCGAGGACCCGCGGATCATTCCCGAGCGCAAGGCCCGCGAGTTCGGCCAAGGCGCTGCCGCCGCACAGTCGCAAGAGCGCAGCCGCGGCCGGGGCGGACGTGACGCAGCGTGGGTCCAGACGTTCAAAGGCGGCGCCGCGAACTACGGCGACTTCACCCTCGGCGGCCCGATCTCCGACGCCTTCAACCTGGGCGCGGTTTCGCTGCGCCTGGGCGGCAAGCGGCTCGTCTGGGACACCGTGATCGGCAAGGTCACCAATCTGCCCGCGGCCAACAAGTGCCTGACCCGCGAGTACCGCAAAGGCTGGGAGCTGACCGCCTGATCCTTCCAGGGTCTTTGGCCACCGAAGACACAGAGACCACAGAGAAGAACGAAGATCGGAGGATCAGAGGCAAAGAGAACAAGAGCCTAATGAGTTTTGACGAACAGGTTCGGTAATGTGTAGGGTGGGGCTTGCCCCACCGTCTTCCTTGGATTCGGGTTTCTGGTGGGGCAAGCCCCACCCTACAACGACACTTGGCCCGGCGCGAGGCAAATCGCCGAAACAACGGGTGCGGCGCGATTACCGGTTCTGGCCGTCAACACTCATTAGAGTCTTTGTCAGGAACTTCTACCACACATTCGGACATCTTTTTGGTTGCGGCCGAAGGCCGCGCTAGGAACGTGTATGACAACCGCCTATCTTCCGTGTCGCGGGCGCGAGTGCCCGCGCGTGTCGCAGGCGCGAGCGCCTTCGATTCGAGGGCCAGAGGCTCTCGACACGCGCGGACAGGATGTCCGCGACACGTTTTCATGCACGCTCTAATAGAATGAGCCTGAATATGTCATTGCGAGGAGCGCAGCGACGAAGCAATCTCAAGCGCCCCTCGGACCGATAGAAGATTGCTTCGCTTCGCGCGCAATGGCATGAAAGTTGTGGCTGATTTCTTCTGCACAAGGGAGGTCCTATGGCAACGAGCAATCGTCGCGATTTCTTGCGGGGATCGCTGGCGGCGACCGTCACGGCGGCCGCGTCCGTTCTGAGCGGCGGGTCCGCCTCGGCGCAGTCCGCGGCCAGGGCTTCGAGCCCTACCCCGATGAGGTTGTCCGTCCTGTCCTATTCGTTTCGCGGGCTGTTGCAGGAAGGCAAGATGGACGTCTTCGGGTACCTGGAGAGCTGCAAGTACCGCTACCACCTCCGGGCCGCAGATATCTGGAACGGCTTTCTCACCAGCATGGAGGAGAGCTATCTAAAGAAGGTCCGGGAGGCCCTCGATGAGCGGGAATTGGTGCTGGCCGATCTCTGCGCGGATCGCGTCCACATCTGGGAGGACGACCCCGCCGCCCGCCGGAAGAACTACGACTTCGCCCTGGCCAACCTCAAAGCCGCCGAGATCCTCGGCGCGCGGTTCCTGCGCGTGGATGCCGGCGGACGCGGCCCCACCTGGACTAACGAGCAGTTCGATCACATCGTCTCGCGCTACAAGGAATATGCCCAATGGGCCTATGACCACGGCTTCAAAATGGGCGCCGAGAACCACTGGGGGACCGAGGGCATCTGGGCCAACCTGCAGAAGCTCTACCAGGCGGTGGACCATCCGGGCTTCGGGATCTCCTGTCACATCGGCGGCTGGCAGGGCACGCAGGCGGAAAAGGACGAGGCCGACCGCCTGGTCGCCCCCTGGGTCTGCCACACGCACTTCCCGTGGAACATCACGGAAGGACCGCTGGAAGAGAAGATGAAGAACCTGCGGGACGCCGGCTACCAGGGCTACTACAGTGTGGAACACCACACCGGCCGCAATGAATACGCCGCGGTGGCCATCCAAGTGGCCCGCGTGCGGGCCGTCTTCGACCGCTGGCGCACCGGCGACGCGGCCGCCTCATCCGACGCATCACGCAAGACCCGTAAGGCCGGTGCAACGAAAGAGTAGAGCTCCGCTCAACCTAAATGAGTCTTGACGAACAAAACCGGCAGTCGCGCCGCATCCGTTGTTGCGGCGATTTGCCTGGCGTCGGGCAATGTGTGGCTGTAGGGTGGGGCTTGCCCCACCAGGCGCCCGAATCCAAGGAAAGCGGTGGGGCAAGCCCCACCCTACGACTCCAGATGAATCAAGCCGCCGTCTCCAAGCTGGAACATCAGTCCGACATGTACGTCAGCACGCTCCGGCGGTTCATCGCCGCCATGGGCGGAGAACTGCGCATCGTCGCCCGTTTCCCCGAAGGCGATGTGGTGATCAACCAGTTCGAGGAGATCCGCAAACGCTAAACGGCCGATACCTCCACCTGAAATAGGCGGCACGGGACGTCCTTGAAGAAGCCAGGGACCGTTCAACCCTCCACGTTCCGTCACCGGGCCTCGGCGCCCCAGAGTTGGCAGACTTGGAGGCTGCCGGCGTGGCCGGAGTAGAAGATCCGGCCGTTCGAGACGACGGCGCCGATGCACTCACTCGGGTCGAGACGCGGGCCGGTCGAGATCAGCTTGATGTTGTCGAGGTCCGACAGGTCGTGCAGGTCCAGGTTGGAGCCGAGCAGGTAGGGCTCCGACAGGGTGAAACGCGTGCACTTGTAGCCCTGGGTCAGCGTTTTCAGGATTTTACCGGTCTCTTTGTCCAAGAGGTATCCGTTCTGGTACTGGGCGTGGACGAACAGGAACTTCGAGCCGATCGTCACGACCTGGATCGCCTCGCGGACCGGCTCGGACTTCCAGATCAACGCGCCGGTGCGGGCATCGACGCACCAGACGAGGCTGTTGCCGCCTTCGAGCTTGTTGTAGCCGCCCAGGTACAGACGGCCGTTCGCGCCGGAGAGGGTGCAGCCGCCGTGGATGAAGTACTGCGTGGTCAACCAGAGCACGCGGCCGGTGTCCGGATCGATGGCGGCGGTCAGGCCCTGGGCGCTGGGCAGGTCGCGCTTGCTCTTGGCGGACAGGCCGAAGTAGCAGGAGTAGTAGAGCGTCCCGTCGAGCAGGCAGACGCCGGCGTCGTCGCCGCCGGAGCCGAACTCGGAGAAGTCGATCGTCCACCGCTCCGCGCCGATCTTGAGATCATACGCGCGGAGCAGGGGCTGGTGGCTCCGGGGGAAATCCTTGTTTTCCTGGTGGCCGAAGAGCCACGAGATTCTCTCGCCCGCGGGCATGAAGGGGCCGTAACGCCCCGTTCCAAACATGTAGATGGCCAGGTCCTTGTGCACCACCGGCGGCAACTGGCGGTTCCAACTGGGCGACCCGGAGAACGGGGCTTCCCATTCGAGTTTCCCGGTCGCGGCGTCCAGGCACCGCAGGCGGCACTGCTCCAGGCCCGCTTGCGGGACGAGCAGCTTCCCCTGGTAATAGAGCGGCGCGGTGTAGCAGATGTGCACGCCGGGGTAGTACCGGCGCCACAGAAGCCGGCCGGTCTCCTGCTCGACGGCGAAGATCTGGCCTTCCGCGGTGTGGGTGTACATGCGGCCGCCGCCGAAGGTGGGATAGTGCTTGGCCGTCCCGTCGAAGCGGCGGACCCACTTGGTCTTGAACGGCGGCTCGATCCCCTGGTGGTCCACGTTGGTGTTGCCCCAGTTGCCGAAGCTGGTGAAGCGGTCGTACTTCGCCTCGGCCAGTTTGCCCGTCAGCGGGCTTCGGACCTTCCACAGTTCAAGGTCCCGGGTGGGCAGGGCCGCCCTGCCGCCGGGGCCGAGGATGTAGAGGTAGCCGTCGTCGCAGCCGAAAAAGACCCGGCCGTCCGCGACCGCGACCGGCGCCGTGATCGCCTTGCCGAAGGCGGTCTGGAACGACCACGGCTGCCCCTGGCCCGTCAGCGGCACCACGTAGAGGCGGCCGTCCAGCCCGCCGTAGACGGCCTGCTCGCGCAGCAGGATCGGCGCCGCCAGCGCCGCAGGCGCGGACAGGCGCGCCGGCTCGCCTTTGCCGACCTGGTGCCGGCACAATCCGAAGCCCTCCTCCGGCCGGGTGCGGTAGACATCGCTGCCGCGCAGGCTCACGGACGTGAAGCTCAGCAGCGGGCCGTCCTTGTTGGTCTGGGCGCCCGCGACGGATTCGCTTGGCACCCGGCCGTCCGCGCCGGGTTGGGCGTTGGGCCGGAGCACATCGACGCGCCCGCCATTGTCGAGGAGTGTCCACTGGCGATAGAGCGTGCCATCCTCGCCGAGGGTCAGGCCCAGCGTGACATTGCGGGGCACGATGGTCGTCCGAACCCGGGCCTGGCTGCCCTCATCCTGGAGCCAGACGACGTATCCGCCCGCGGGCACGATGAGCGTCCTGCCCTGGGCGACGAGGTCCCGCGTGCAGCAGAACTGCTCCGACGGCGTGACCCGGCCTTCCTTATGGCGCCGCCAGTCCTGGCCGCTCCAGCGGTCGCCCCGGAAGCCGAACCGTTCCGCAACGAAATCCCACGTCCAGCAGACCCTGCCATCCGGCTCCAGTGCATAGACCCGCGACCCGAGCGTGGCGAAATACACCCGCCCTTCGCTGACGACCGGGGAGCTGAAGATCGGCTCGCCGCAGGCGATTTCCTTCACCACCGTGCCATCGGCGGCGTTCAGGACGTAGTACGTCCCCGCGGTCGTGCCGAAATGGAGATACGGGCCCGCGAGGGCCGGGGACGAGACGTTGTTACAGTTGGCTTGCCCTCCCTGGCTCTCGAACTTCCACAGGACGCGGGCGGTGGCGGCGTCGATGCCGAAGGCCACGCCGGCGCCATCGACGACGAACACCCGTCCCTGGGCCACCACGGGCGACGTGAGGACCGCATCCGTCAGCGGCACGGCCCCGACCAGACCCAGCGGCAGATTCAGATCCCGGTCGGCGGCGTTCCCCGAGCGCCGCGCATCGAACTTGGGTTGGACCCAATCCTCCGCCCGGCAAACGCCAACACTCCCCAACATGAGCACACCAACCACGAGCACAACCGTCGATCTGCAGCATGGTTCCATAAGCGGTACCCCTCACGTGAACAGGAATCAAAAAGGCAGTCCCAACAACACGTAAAGCACCCCGACGGCGGGGAGAATGAATCTCTCGAATCCGCCGGAATACAGAAAGACGATCAGAATCAGCAAGCCAAACTGGGAGACACGGTGGTACATGGCAATGCTCTGAGGCGACCTCAACTTCGCATAGACCATTCTGGACCCGTCGAGAGGCGGGATGGGCAGCAGGTTGAACGTCGCCAGGGCGATGTTCGCCGGGATAGCCACCAGGACCAGGGATCCCAGCAGCGACGACGGCGGCAGGCGCAGCGCGTGAAAGACCAGCGCCAATCCGAGCGCCAGGAGCAGATTCGCCGCGGGTCCGGCGGCGGCCACGCGGAAGATCTGGCGCCGGGTCAGGACCGAGAAATCCACCGGCACCGGCTTGGCCCAGCCGAACCGTATGATCAGGGGCAGCAGGATCGTCCCGAACAGGCTGATGTGAGCCAGGGGATTGAGCGTCAGCCGGCCCATGCGGGCGGCGGTGTCGTCGCCGTAGTGGTAGGCCACCCGCGCGTGGGCATATTCATGAATGGTCAGAGAAATCAGAAATATGGCGGTGATCGTAACATATCCCGCCAGGCTACCTAACAGCATGGCACATCCTTTGGAAACACCATAATACCACTTGCTCTGCCCGTGCCGTTTCTGGGCCTGGTTCAAGAAACAGTCCTTTCGGGTAACAGAGAACGGGTGGCAGCGGCAAGCGCAGTCTTCGGAGCTTGCCGATGGTCTTGCTTGTCCGCCA
>VGYL01000074.1 GCA_016872975.1 Planctomycetota bacterium | reverse complement strand
GACCGCGACCGCCAAGCAAGGCCAGAAGAAACAGGCCAAGCAGGCGACGACGGCCCAGCCCGGTGCGGGCGCGACACCCCAGGGCACGATCGTCGAAGAGAACGGCGTCAAATACCGTGTCATCCCCGGTTCTCCCTATTATGGAATGCACAACGCCTTGGAGATCTGGGAATTCGGGCTGATGGCGGATGCCAAGGTGGGGGCGCGGTCCCTGGAGCTGCTGGAGCAGTACCAGGACAAGCCGTTCTTCTTCTTCGTGCACTTCGCCGAGGTGGACCACGCCGGCCACCAGCACGGCGAGAACTCCAAGGAGTACAATGACGCCCTCATCTCCAACGACCTCTGGACCGGCAAGATCATGGCCAAGCTCCAGGAGTTGGGACTGGCGGACAAGACCCACATCTACGTCACCGCGGATCATGGTTTCAATGAGGATGGGAAGAATCACAGCTTCGCTCCCTACGTGTTCCTGGCGACCAACAATCGGGCGGTCAGCCGCGACGGGCGCCGGCAGGACGTGGCGCCGACGATCTACGAGGCTTTCGGCGTGACGGCCGCGAGCTTTCAGCCGCCCCTGGACGGCCTGTCTCTGACGCGGCCGGACCATCGGCCGGCCCCCAAGCTCGGTCCGGCCAAGAAGGCCGGGCAGGCCGCCAGGACGGCCGAAGCGACCCGCCGGCCCGACGTGGTCTTCGTTCCCACGCCGCAGGCGGTGGTGGACAAGATGCTGGAGCTGGCCAAGGTGACCAAGGACGACGTGGTCTATGACCTCGGCTGCGGCGACGGCCGCATCGTCGTGACCGCGGCCAAGAAGTACGGCTGCCGGGCCTACGGCTTCGACATCGATCCCAAGCGGGTCCGCGAATCGCTGGAGAACGTGGAGACCAACGGCGTCAGCCATCTGGTCACGATCCAGCAGCAGGACATCTTCGCGCTGGACCTCAGCCCGGCGAGCGTCGTCACCCTGTACCTGCTGCCCAGCCTCAACGTGAAGCTGATTCCGCAGTTGGACAAGCTCAAGCCGGGCTCCCGGATCGTCTCGCATGCGTTCGACATGAAAGGGGTCGCCCCGGAGGCCGTGGTCAACGTGGATGGCGACGGCTATGGGCGCACCGTCTACTTCTGGACGACCCCCTTGAAGAAGGAGCCGTAGACACCGGAAGGATCGAGCCGCCAACGATGGGTGTGGCGTTTGAGAACCGACAAGGACTTCAGAAAGGACAAGGACGAGTATGAGCACGAAAGGCATGTGGTGCATTCTGGTAGCGCTGTTCCTGGCCGGCGGGGGATGTGTCTCGGAGCAGCCCGCGCCGCGGGTGACCGCAGAGACGAGCCCCAGCGATGTGACGGCCGCGCCGCCGGCAAAGGCGCAGGGGCCGACGGAAGTGGCCGACGAATCGACGGTCGAGACGCGGACCCCGGATGTGATCTACGTGCCCACGCCCCAGCCGGTGGTGGAGAGAATGCTGGAACTGGCCAAGGTGACCAAGAACGATGTGGTGTACGACCTGGGCAGCGGCGACGGCCGCATCGTGGTGACCGCGGCCAAGAAATACGGTTGCCGGGCCTTCGGCTTCGATATCGATCCGCAGCGGGTCCGCGAGGCGAAGGAGAACGTCGCGAAAAATGGCGTCGGCGACCTGGTGACCATCCAGCAGAAGGATATCTTCACGCTGGACCTCAGCCCGGCGAGCGTCGTGACCCTGTACCTGCTGCCGAGCCTGAACGTGAAGCTGATCCCGCAACTGGAGAAGCTCAAGCCGGGCGCCCGGATCGTCTCGCACGATTTCGACATGCAAGGCGTGACACCGGACCAGGTCGTCACGGTCGATGAGGACGGCGACGGCTTCGGGCGCACCGTCTATCTGTGGACGACTCCGCTCAAAAAGGGAAGCGCAGCCCAGGGCTAGGGATGCGTCGATTCTGTAAGACGTAGAATGCCGCGCTCACAGGCGCCACAGACCGCGCCGGGTGCGCAGGTAACCCACGGCGGCCACGCCGATTCCCGCGAGCAGCAGGGCGCCGGGAGCGGGAATCGGGCTTATCGTCAAGTAGGCATCGCTGGGGTCGGGACGGGAGAAGGAGCCTGCCTGGGCCGCGCAGGGTAGATCCCTGCCGATAATCGTCGCGCCGGCAATCGTAGTGTGACCGATGCCGGCTGAGAGTGCGGTGGCCTCACTGGGGTCGGCGAGGAACGACCGGGCTGGCGGCGGCTCCAGGACAAAACCGGATTCAAGATTCCAGATCCGGTGGATGATTCCCTGGTCCGGCTCGTTCCGGAAGCCGAGGGAAGGAGCCCCCCAGCAAGGCACTGTGACAAGTTCGGCCAGGAGGGCCATAACCAATGCGAATTTCATGTCTTCCTCCGTGATGTGCGTGGGACGCCGATGTTCGTGTGCTCGGTCCTGAGATGCCGGTTCCGCGGGCCGGCGGGCCGCGGGCGCCTCCCGTCGCGGCCGCCCTTGGCCGTCGTCGGGGATTGCCGGTCATCGTCATTCTGTCGGACATGTGCTGCTCTCCCCGGGCCTGCTCGCGCGCGCCGATCGAGTTGCGCGGGAACGCGCCTCTGCGAAAATACCCCCCATGATTGCCGGCCCGGCCTTCACGCCGCCTCCGCATGGAGAGGCGCCAAGACCTGTGGCACTCTCTACACCCTCCACTGTAAGTCAAGATACGCCACAAGCTATTAGGTGAAAGGCGCAATGTCACGTCGTGAAAGGCTTACCCGCATACCGGGCGTGCATCCTCCTTGCGCGGGGGACGGTCCTTCCGGCGTCGCGCGGCTCTCCCGCCGTGACCCGCTCCATCCCGGGGGCATTTGCGGGTTTGACTGTTCCGAATTGAGCCGAATCCCACTAACCGGCCCGTGCCGCTTCCGGTAAGAGTGACCGTAAGTGGATCGTCGACGAGGGGTTGGCCATGGTCAACCGGATTCGCGCGATCGGGAATCCATTGGGAGATCGACATGAGCAGATGTTGTTTCGGAGGTTTTCCCATGAAGCGAACAGTGGCATTGACGTTGCTGGTCGTCGCCGTCCTGCTGGGAGCGGCCAGTTGCCGCCGGCAGCGACCGGTTACACAGGAGCCCAGGGCCGAGGCCCCGCCGCCGCGGCAGCAGCCGTCGGATACGGCAGATACGCAGCCGCCTACGACGGCGGGCGGCCAACCACCGGCCGGGGGGACCGCCCAGCAGCCGGGGGCGGGCACCGCTCAATAACCCCCAGCAGGACAGACCGATCCCAATCGGGCGGCCGCACGCGCGCAGGCGCCGCCCCAATAGAGACCAATACCGGGATCGAGGTGCAACTACGCGGTCTCGTGTCCCACGGGAGCTTACGGCCGGTGGGGCGCGACCGCGCTCCAGGACGCATGGACGGCGCGGATGACGCTCGTGAGACCTGACCTGCCGGCCCAGGCCGGGGGCCATGCCCGCGTGCACATCCGCGCCGTTCACTGGAGGCACGGGAGCGAAAGCCACGGAATCTCGTGGCCCGGAACGGCCAGGCCCTTCTCGACGTACCGCAGAGCGACGGCCCTGTTCCGGGCCGCACCCTGGAGGGGCCCGTCCGCCGGAGGTGTTAGCCGACAGGAACGACCGGCAATCCGGCTCCGCGAATCGCCGGGGGCCACACCCAAGCGCAGCGTGAGCGTGCTCTCCGTGTGCGAGGGAGCACGGTCAAAGAACTTATCCCGGCTGTACCGGGGACTCGAGACAGTCCCGTAGGGACGACCGACAATAGCCCACCGTTTCCCGAAGCGGGGCATCGAAGCGATGTCAACGGTGGGTACCAAGGTCCAAGACGACACCCAGCCCCGTAGGGGTGAAAGAAAGCCGGTGCCCAGCCGCGGGGGTCCTTTCGTCCCTGCGGGACTTACCGTGTCTCTTGCCCCGATTACCCAGCGATAAATCGCTGGGCTATTGTCTTTCGCCCTCCGGGCTTGATTACCCACAACGCCAAGCTCCCCAGAAGCCCAGGAGTTGTCCACAAGAACGAATTCCTATACGATGAAGTCCGGCCGGGGCACCCAGAAACGACCGAGGGTGTTGGTCCAAGCTCATCAGGGCGTCGCCGCCAGGGTGGCTCAGCCGAGAATCAACTCTTTCAGGGGCCGTTTGGGGACGTGGTGGACGCCGGCGCTGTCGCGCCAGTACTTGATCCTGCCGTCCGGGCCGACCTCGTCGATGACCGCCTGCTCCCGCGGCTTGCCCAGTGCGAGCACGAGCAGGATCTCGTGGTGGGCCGGGATCTCCAGTGCGGCGCGAAGCTCCTCACGCTGGATCAGGCCGATTATGCAGCCGGCGAGGCCTTTCTCCCGGGCGCCCAGCAGGATACTCTGAGCGGCGATGCCGTGGTCGCAGCCGAAGCTGTGATTGATCGTGGTGTCGCCGAGAATGATGATGTAGGCGGCGGGCCGCTCGCCCGGGGCGGGACCGCCCCAGTCCTTCAGATAGGCGGCCCAGGCCAGATGCGGAAAGACCCGGGCGCTCTTCTCGGGCTCGTGCGCGAGGAGATACTTGAGCGGCTGCAGGTTCGCCGCCGAGGCGGACAGCCGGGCCAGATCGACCAGCTCCTCCAGCGTCTGGCGTTCCACGGCGAATCCCTCGTCAAAACGCCGGCAGCTTCGATTGCTCAGAATAAGGTCTCGAATCATCTCGGTTCACTCCTCAACATGAGGCCATTGGCATCATGGAACATGGGCCTTGCTTCACCTCTGTCAAGCGGAAGAAGCCGTGGGGGACGGGTTCTTCGTGGCGTCGTCAGACGCCTCATATGCTCTTACGAGCACACTACAAACGGCTCTCACATGCCATCTTGACAGGGGGGCAAGCCCTGCCCTAATGAATCTTGACGGACAAAACCGGCAATCGCGCCGCCCCCGTCGTTTCGCCGATGTGCCTCGCGCCAGGCAATGTGTGGTTGTAGGGTGGGGCTTGCCCCACCGGGAAGCCGGACCCAAGGAAAGCGGTGGGGCAAGCCCCATCCTACACATTACCGAACTTGCTCGTCAAAACTCATCAGGCTCTTCGGCCGAATCTCGACCTCCAAGGTGTTGTTCTTCGACAGGATCACTTCCCGGTCGAGTTGGATTTCCAGGCGGCCGTCGCGCAGCGCCGATCTGCCCTTGACGGCCGTATCGTTCAGCAGGAGGATTGCGTCCACGGCCTTCCAACTTTGCGGGACGGCGAACGCGAGGGTCTTGAGCCGCAGTCGGCCCCAGCGTACTTCGATCTGGTCGCGCTGGACGTTCGCCGCGCGGGTCTGCGTGAAGGAGCCCCAGCCTTCGGCGGCGGTGAAGGCGGCGCGGAATCGCTCCGGCGTGATCCGCGGGGCGAAACCGAGGTGTCCTTTCGGGCCGTGGTATTCGAAGCCCGCCAGGGCGGTGTAGACGCCCCAACTAGCCAGGGCGCGGGCGTAATGGTCGCCGCACTCGACCTCGTTGAAGGGATTATGCCTGGCCGGGTGGTACCGGTCTTCGACGCCGCGACAGATGGCCAGGGCCTCGGTGAGCATGTCCTCCCAGACCATGTGGCCGGCGACCTGGTACTCGATGCCGGTCCAGACCTCCTCGCGATAGCGGACGCCTTCTTTCAGGTACGCGCTCTTGGGCCAGGTGCAGGTGAAGAGCCCCGGCTCGCCCGGCGCGACGAACCAGCGTTCCGGCGGATGGGCCTCATTGTACGGACCGACATCGGGCGTCCAGTTGTACTTCCAGACCGAGCGCAGCGCCTGCCTCGTCTGCTCCGGCGGGTACAGGTAACCAAGGGCCACGTGGTGGGCCCAGCCCTGGCCGAAGAGCTGATCGGCCAGGCAGCCCGGGCCGTACTGATGCCTGGGGTGCTTCTGGAGATCGACAATCTGGATGAAGTACTCGCCGTCCCAGAGGCGTTCCATCGTCAGGCGGGACCCGCTCTCGAAGATCTGCCGGCAGTGCTGGGCGAAGGCTTCATCGCCTATCTCACGGGCCATCATCTCGCCCGCCCGCAGGGCGGCCAGATAGAGCGCGCCGACGAACGTGTTGGGCCCCTCGAAATTGATGTCGTAGGTGTTGTGCTGACTGTTTTCGATCAGGCCGTCGTCATTACCATCCTGCTTGATCGAGAATTCGAGGGCCTTTTTGATCCGCGGCCAGTTGCGCCGCAGAAAGGCGTCGTCCGCGGCGCACAGGTGCTCGCGGTAGGCCTTGAGCACCGTTCCGCACTGGCCGTCGGCGGCGTAGGCGCGGTTGCTGCGAAAGCCCACGAGGCCGCTGTTCGGGTCGAAGCCCTCGCCGAAGTCCTGCATCGCGCGGGCGCTGCGCTCCAGCTCCGGGAACAGGCGCGCCGCCGCGTGGGCATAGTTCCACACGTGGGTGCAGGTCCCCTCACAGCAGCCGACGCCCTCCCAGGCCCAGAACCGCTCGTTCCCGCGCCACTGGCACGTCCCCGTGGCGAGATTGGCGACGGTCGAGTGCAGGCGGAACAACAGCCAGCGGGGCAGGGTGCTGTCTTCATAGAAGCTCCGGTGCCACCGCCGCGTCTCCTGCGTTAACCGCTCCTGGTGGTCGAAGACATAATGGGCCACGTCGGCAGCGCTCTGAAAGCGGCTCGCGTACTCGCGCCCCTGCGGATGGTTCGGGAAGAACCATGCCAGGACGAAGGTGAACGTATGCGCAGCGCCCGGGGCCAGCTCCACCGGCCGGGCGGCGGCCACCAGACTGCATTTCTCCGTGGCCGGGTAGGTCGTCCTCGTCGCGGCATAGAGGTCCTTAGTCCAGGGCAACCCGGAGCGCAGGAGGTCCAGGACCTGCGGGCGCCAGTCGGCCCGGCCCGGCAGGGCCAGCCCGAGCGAGCCGTAGTCCGGCAGCTTGTCAAAGGGACCGAGGTTGGCGTGGGACTGCTCGTCGGCCAGCTCGATCTGGTCGATGTTGATGTGTCCCCAGCCGCCGGAGTGGCGGTCGACGATCTCGATCGACGCGGTCTTTCCTTGCAGGTCCGCGACGTTCCAGGAGTGCCATTCGAGCTTCTCGTTGTCCTTGCCGGTCGCGGTCCGCACCACCTGGCCGTCGACCCGCAGGTTGATGCAGGTCTGGTTCGCATGGCTGCCGCCACCGATGAGGAAATTGATGTGCTTGCGGGATATCTCGAACGCCGGAGAAGTCAGCGTCCCGTGCGGCCGGTCGCCGTCCAGGAAGGTGTTCACCAGTCCCTTGCCGAGAAAACCGCTGACCCGCTGCTGCCGGGGCAGGGTGCCGCGCGCCGGGCCTTTGCCGAACGCTTCGCCGGTGGCCTGCCAATCCCCGTAGTCGTCGCCCTCGAAGTCGGCCAGCACGATCTTCGGCCGGGGGGCCGGCGCCGGCTCCTGCGGCGCCTCGTGCGCAGTATGCACGATCAGCGTGCGCCCTTTCTCGTCCAACGTAACGCTGTGGCGAATGGCCGGCACGACCTTGATGGAATCGCAGCACACCGCGTTCTGCAGCCAACCCAGAATGCCGGCCTTCTGCGTTTGCCCGGACGTGTTCCTGACCGTGATCTGAAAGATCGTCGCCGGCAGGGCGGAGTCCCTGGCATTGAGGGGGATGAACGGCGAGAAGGCCTCCATCTGCACCTGGAGCGGGAAATCGTCGGCCCCATAACGCACCAGGCCGATCGGGTACTCGCCCGCGAACTCGACCCGGCCGAAATCCTGGTTCAGGGGACGCGCCGCGATCTTGCCTTCGGACTCGACAAGCACGGCAAAGCCGGAATCGACGGGCGAGTCGGGACGGTAAGTGCGGTAGTTGTCCCGGCCGTAGCCGCTGAAGATGTGCTTGTTGAAGATCTGCCACAGGCCGAGGGTGCCGTCGCCGCGCAGGTACAATTGGCCCGTCGCGATCCCGCCCACGGGCATGCCGATGGTCTCCAGGTCTTCACCCGTGTACGCGGCCCGCTCGCCCCGTGCGAAGAGCCGCTGAGTGTATTCCTGCGAAAGCCCCTTGTCGGCGGGAACAAGGTGCTTTGGCTGAGAAGCCTCTTGTCCGATGGCGAGCGAGGCTGCCCCCAGTGCAAGGATGCCAGTCAGGAGCAGGCTGCCCCTGGGGTGGCCTCTTCGTAGGGCGAGCGTCCTCGCTCGCCGCAAGACGTCGTGCGGGGACGCACGACCTGCGAAGAGGTTCTTTGTCTGCGGCTTCTGCACGACCCGCATCACTCGTTGCCTGTCCATTTTCGGCTCCTCTTTCAAGCTCAGTGCATTGGCGGTTTCGGATCAGGGATTGGTGATGGCGGGGCAATCCGCCATCCTCAATCTGCGATCCGCAATCGTACGGCCAGCAGGGTCGGCTCGACGATGTGCAGGTTGTTCAGGAACGGCTCGGTGTACTTGATGTCGCCGTACTCGGCCTCGTGGAAATGGTGCTGCTTGCCCACGTGGTTGTTCCAGTCGACGCCCTCGGTGAGAAAGCCCGTGTCCCGCTGATGGTGTCTGGCAATGGCCCGCAGGATCGTCAGGCCGTCGTTCTTGTACGAGTCCCGACCGGTGTCCGCATAGGCCTCGAAGTACGCCAGGGCCGCCTCGGCGTTCTCCCACAGGTACGCGGTGTCCCAGCTTTTCTCCATATACAGCAGGCCCTTGGTTGAAACGCCGTTGCGGTCGTCGGTCATCTTGAACTGGTCGAGACCGGCGAGGCACTTGTCATAAGCAAAGGCACGCACCGCGTCGTCGTTCAGGAGCGTGGCCGCCTCGCGCAGGGTGCGAAAAGCCACCGAGTACGCGACGTTCTCATGCTCGTCATAGGTATCGTGGTTGATGCTGCCGAAAAGCCCGCCGCACGCGATGAAGACCTGCACCTTCTCCCGTACGGGCCGCCGGTAGTCGGCGAGACCGCGCTGGGTGAGAGCGGTGTTGAGCTGGACGATGAACAGGCCGTCGCCGCTTTTCTCAAAGAGGATATCGCCGTGGCCGTAGGCGTTCTGCGGATAGTGCGCGCCGTCGGGGTGGCACCGGCGCGGGTACCAGCCATTGGCCGTGGGCCGGATATTGCGGTGAATCCAATCGGCGGTCTTGACCGCGACGGTCCGCATCTTCGCTTGGCGCGGACCGTCCACGAGATCGCTGAAGATCAGAAGCTGATAGGCGATCTTCGCCATCGAGCCCGGGCAGAACCAGTTGTTCTTATGTTGGTAGTTGAGACAGAACCGGTTCGTGGTCGTCTCGCGGTAGCCCGTGATGAAGCCGGTCTCGTAATCGATGAACCCGTTTTCCAAGACGTGGTCCAGCACGGACAGAGCGGTCTTCTGGAGCCCCGGGTCCTTGCGGTAGCGCCCAAACGCGTACAGCTCGTAGGCCCCGCCGACGGCGTTGGCCGCCCAGCCGGGGCCTTCGAGGTTGCCAAAGTCGTGCCAGCCCATGATGTTGCCGTCCTTGTCCACGAAGCTGGACTTGCTGCACAAATGGCCCTGGTACTCCGTCAGCGTCCGCTCGACCGTGAAGCGGACGGAGTCCCGCGCCGAGTCGAGGATCGTGTACTCGGGGTCCTCCGGCACATAGAAGGAGCCATGTGGCTCAGCCGCCCTCGGCTGAGGAATTATTGAACTCGCGTCGATGGCGCCCGGCGTGTACAGCAAGATGCACGCCAGAATGGATACCCGAAAGCAGCGGAGGGTCAGTTCCATCGTCACTCCAGCTTCAGGTAATCCAAGCCGAACATGTAGCTCTTGACGGCCTGTTCATTGGCGCCGACGATCTCGACCTTCAGCACGCGTTGCCCCTGGCTCAACTCGTGCGCGCCCATATCGAGAACGCCCGTGGCGACGACGCCCCGGTTGAAGAGGTCCATCGGCTCGCCGAGCTTCTTGCCGTCGAGAGATAGTTGGACAATGCCGTAGTCGATGGCCTTGGTGAGCTGCATTTTGAGCCGATACGTGCCGGCCTTCTGGACCGGCACAGCCAATTCGAGTATGTCACCCGGCTTGGCCCCGGTCCACCACAGGTGCGATTCGTTGCTCCAGGCGTCTCCGAAGCCGGACATGTCCTGCGGGGCGGCCTTGCCCCCGGTCCGGCGCAGGATCTTCAACTCCTCGCCTTCCAGGGCGCCCTTGACGCGAGCGATCTCGACAGGGACCCAGTAGCCCTTGCGCTCCGCGGCCGGCACCGGCTCGTACGGGTCCTTCTGTCCGGCGGCCTGGTACCAGTAGGCAATCGCGGCGTACAGGGTGGGCTTGCGGTTCGGGTAGTACTTCTCGATGGCCGCCTCGAACGACTTCTGGAACGGGATATTGTCCGTGACGTGCCAGCGGTTGACGGAGATGTGGCCCTTGTTGTTCATGCTGATCGTCTGGTTGTGGTAGGGGCGCTCGAAGAGCGTGGGATCGCACCAGGCGTAGCCGAAGTAGTCCTCGGAGCCGGTGCCGATGGTGGAGGGGAACTTCTCGCCGTCGACGAAGAACTTCTCGTCGCCCTCGCCCCACCAGCCGCCGCGCGGGTTCCAGACGTGCAGCATGACACCGCAGAACCGGCCGCGCCCTTCGGTCTTGAGCATGGTCCAGTCGATCTTCCGTCGTACCGGGTCGTCCGGCAGGAAGGCGTCGCGATGCCACTTGGCGTGGAACCGGCCCAGTTGCTCGACGGGTCGCCGCAGCGGCGCGTGCGCTGCCCAGAGGTCCAGTGTCCGCGGCTTGTCGCCCTCGTTGATGAACTCGAACTTCGCCGCGGTGGCGAAGGGCATGTACCAGTTGCAGTAGTAGCCGTCCTTCGTCATGCCCAGGGGGAACGACCGGTAGAGGTTCACGCCGGGGGCGGTGCCGAAGAAATCGCCCAGCGGCGCCCACACCGCAGGCTTGTCCTCGTGGTCCCACGTGATCTGCAGTACGAGGTCCCGCAGGGCCTGCATCTCGTCCTCGCGATCCTCGAACCGAATATTGACGCCCCACCCGGTGAGGGCCCGTGGCCCGTCCAGCGTCGCGTCGAACCGGTCTCCCGGCTCGATCGTCACCGTCGCCTCCGCCCGTTCGGCGTCGCTCGGGGCGGGGCCGCCCTGGCTGAGGATCCGGTTGGCCTCGTCGAGGGCCGCGTTCTCCGCGGCGGACAACTGCCGTTGGAAGGTCGGCACCTGCGTGCCCTTGGGGAACGTCGTGTAGACGAACTGGAAGTAGGCGCCCCATTTCGGCTCGGCCACGATCTTGCACGACTTCTGGTAAGGGATGGGCGTGTAGTTGTTCCAGCCCCGCGCCACCGTGTAGACGAGGGCCGGGCGGGTGAACGGCTCGTTCTGCCCGTCGAAGTAGCCGCGGAACGGCAGGTCCACCGCCGGCTCGGTCGCCCCGTCGAGATAGATGCGGATGCGGCCCTGCTCCGGCCGGGCCGACCACATCCGCCAGATGCACCCGGGACCTTCCATCTCGGCGAAGACCAGTTGGTCCCCCTCCTTGCGGATGACGCCGTTGCCGTCGCCGTTGGCGTCCCAGCCGACGTACTGGCCGGTCGCCTCATCGTACCGGCTCCTGCGGTCGTAGCTGGACCACTGGGCGCACGTCTCGCCCAACGCCGGCAGCGTCGCCGGATACTCCAGGTCCGTCAGGCGCTGGACCAGATCGACATAGGTCAGCTTCTGCGGCCCCGCGGCGCCGGCCACCCCGGCGACGAGCAGCGACAGCAGCATGGGCAGGGCGGGCCGTGCCCACCGGTTTCTCCCGGATGAATGCGGATGACTGATGGTGGGGACATCCCACCCCGTGGGAACTCGTGCGGCGCGCTTCATTCTCGGCCTCCTTCGAAAAGCCATTAGTGACTAGGCATACGTACCGACTGCCTTCTTATCACGTCCCGTCCCCCGCTTGTCAACCCCAAACCCGCCACGCGACGTATGAGTGTTCGGCCGCATTTCGTGGGGGGCAGATGGCACCGGACCCAAGGCCCGGGTTGGTAGTGTGCTCGTAAGAGCATAAACGGTCTGCGCTCTTGGCTTCGGAATTTCTGTCGGCCGATGATTTTTTTCTGGTTTCATGCGTCTATCCTCATGAGACGACGCGGCAGGTTTTTCGCCTTGACAGGGCTTCTGTGCGGCGATATAGATGCCGCCGTGCTCACAGTGGCCTCGTGCCTCCTATGCGGGAGGAAGATCGCGAAGCTCGATGATGATCCGAGGGGTTGCCCAGATTCTCAGGGCCGGGATTCCGGCCGCAGACGGCCCCGACGCCGCCTGTGCTCGTGAAAGGGCGCGCAGATGATCGAGTTTGTCACCGCCGCTTTTGCCCCGGCCAATGCGCTGTTCACCGTGCTGCTGCTGGTCCTCGGGTTGTACTGGCTCCTGGTAATTCTCGGCGCCCTCGATATCGATCTGTTCCACGTCGAGTTGCCCAACGGCGATCTGGATGCGGGTGCAGACGTAGACGCGGAGGCCGGAGGTGCCATGGACGGAGTCGGGCCGGGGCTTTTCCGCTCGGTTCTCCACTTCTTCTATGTGGGTGAAGTCCCGACGATGCTTCTGGCGAGCATCATGGTCCTGAGCCTCTGGACGTTTTCCATGCTCGGCAACCACTACCTGAACCCGGAGGGCTCGGGCGCGATGGCGCTGGCGATTTTCATCGGCAATTTCGCCGTCAGTACGGTGGTGCTCAAGTTCGTGGCCTTGCCGCTGCGCCGGTTTTATCTCATTCTGAACAAGGACTACAACGCCCCGGCCGACGTGGTGGGCAGCGTTTGCACGATCGTGACGACCCGGGTGACGGCCCAGAAGATGGGCCAGGCCGAGGTGGCCACGAAAGGGACGCCGCTGCTGCTGAATGTGCTGGCGCGGGACGGCCACGCGTTCCAGAAAGGCCAAGAAGCGGTCGTCGTCGCGAAGGACGACGCCAAAGGAATATATCGAATTGCACCTGTCGAGGAGTGTTAGGTGTGAAGTGTGAAGTACTCTTAGAACTTTAAACTTCCCACTTCCAACTTCTTTTGGAGAGATAACATGGCGGACGCAGTCATCACAACCATCATCGTATTCGCAGTCCTTTTCGGCCTGGGGTTCCTGGCCCTGCTGGTTAAGTGCTACCAGAAGGTCTGCCAGGGCCAGGCGTTGATCCGCAACGGCGTGGGCGGCACCCGGGTCAGCTTCTCCGGCATGTTCGTGATCCCGGTCCTGCACCGGGTCGAGTACATGGACATCTCGGTCAAGCGGATCGAGATCGACCGCCGCGGCGAGCAGGGCCTGATCTGCAAGGACAACCTGCGGGCGGACATCGTCGTCGCCTTCTTCGTGCGGGTCAACAACACGACGCAGGACGTGATCAAGGTGGCCCAGTCGCTGGGCTGCGTTCGCGCCTCCGACCGCCAGGCCCTGGTCGAGTTGTTCGACGCGAAGTTCTCCGAGGCGCTCAAGACGGTCGGCAAGCAGTTCGATTTCTCCGAGTTGTACACGAACCGGATGCGGTTCCGTGAGCAGATCCTGGATGTGATCGGGACCGACCTGAGCGGGTACATCCTCGAAGACGCCGCAATCGACTACCTGGAGCAGACGGACAAAGCCCTCCTGAAGCCCGACAACATCCTCGACGCCGAGGGCATCAAGAAGATCACCCTGCTGACGGCCGAGCAGTTCGAGCTGGCCAATGCCCGCGAGCGGGAAAAGGACAAGACCATCACCCGCCAGAACGTCGAGGCGAAGGAAGCCATCCTGGAGCTCAACCGGCAGTTGGCGGAGGCCGAGGCCAGGCAGAAACGCGAGATCCTGTCCGTGCAGGCCCGGGAGGAGGCGGAGGCCAAGAAGGTCCAGGCGGGCGAGCGGGAGAAGTCGGAGAAGGCCCGCATCGCGGCGGACGAGGAGATTGCGGTCGCCGACGAGAACAAGCAGCGGCAGATCATCGTCGCGCGGCGCAGCAAGGAGCGGACCGACGCCGTCGAGGCCGAGCGGGTCGAGCGGGACCGCGGCCTGGAGGCCACGGAGCGCCAGCGGCTCGTGTCCATCGCCCAGGTCGGCAAGGACAAGGCGGTCGAAGGCGAGAAGAAGCAATTGCAGGCGGTCGTCCGCGAGCGGGTGATCGTCGAGAAGTCCGTGGCGGAGGAAGAGGAGCGGATCAAGGATGTCCGCGAGTTCGCCGGGGCGGACCGGCACAAGAAGGTGGAAATCACCAAGGCCGAGGAAGAGGCCGAGCAGGCCCTGGTCAAGAACATCAAGGAGGCAGAGGCCTCGAAGAAAGCGGCCGAGTTCTACGCCGAGCAGCAACTCATCGAGGCCGAGGCCAACGTCAAGGCCGCCGAGAAGAATGCCGACGCCAAGAAGACCCTGGCCGCGGCGGCGGTGAAAGAGCATGCGGTCGAAGGCACCGCGGAGGCCGAGGTCATGCAGATCAAGGCGGTCGCCATCGAGAAGCAGGGGACCGCGGAGGCCAAGGTGCTGGAGCTCAAGTTCCATGCGGAGGCCGACGGCATC
>VGYL01000073.1 GCA_016872975.1 Planctomycetota bacterium | reverse complement strand
GATCGACGGTCGCTGTGGATATCAACTCGCCTTCTCTGTTGGAGGGCGGGACAATGGGATTTCAGTTCTATGTGTTGCCTTCGGGCAGAAGGGAAGGTGTGACATGAAAGTGTTTGAGATTCCTATGTTGGCGATGTCACTATTGGGGCTTGGTCTGCTCTCCGGTGTGGACACGTCGCGCACCTATGCGGATCTCACGTTCGGCGAGCCTGTAAACATAGAGTCGCTTGTTCCGGCTAAGGACAACATAATTGACTGCTTCTCTTCCGATGGACTGGAGATGTACATCTCATCGTACAATCGCACCGGGGGATATGGTGACTGGGATCTATGTGTCCTCAGACGCGCATCAAAGGACGCCGATTGGGGTCCTCCAGAGAATCTCGGGTCTACCGTCAACAGTTCCAAAGAAGACAGCGTGTCGTCGATCTCTGCTGATGGGCTTTCGCTCTACTTCAACTCGAATCGGCCGGGTGGCTACGGCTCCTTTGACATATACATGACAACACGTAAGACTAAGAACGACCCCTGGGGCAAGCCCGTGATCCTACCCCCACCGGTAAACGCAACGGGCAACGTCTCGGATACCGCGCCGTGGATTTCTTCAGATGGTCTTGAACTCTACTTCGCCTCGTTTCGGGCTGGAGGATACGGCTTCGCGGACATTTACGTGACAAGGCGTGCGACACCGAACGACCCTTGGGGACTACCCGTGAACCTTGGTCCAGGAGTGAACAGTCCAACCTCCGATTACTTTCCCTGCCTTTCGTCGGACGGCCTGGTTCTCTTCTTCTCGGACTACATGGCGGGCGTGCGTCCACCCCGACCCGGTGGCCATGGATGCGGGGACATGTGGATGACAAGACGCACCACCCTTTCCGCCCCTTGGGGACCCGCTGTGAACCTGGGACCGCAAGTCAACGGGCCTGAGGATAATATCGTCCCACGCATCTCCTTGGATGGTAGTACGCTGTACTATGCCACCGGGATCCAGTATGGCGTTTGGAATTACTTTAAGGTACCGATCATCCCCATCGTGGATTTCAACGGCGACAAGAAGGTGGACCTCGTCGATCTCGTGATGCTGATCAACGACTGGGGCAAGAGCAATTCGGTCTGTGACATCGGGCCGATGCCCTGGGGCGACGGCAAGGTGGACATCGAGGACCTGAAGGTCTTCATGACCTATTACGAGAAGGAGAACCCGCCGGCGCGGCCGTAGCGCAGGCTTGGTAGCCGGCAGCTTGGGGTCGGCGGCGTACAAAGCCGGCCCTTTCTCTCAATGCCCAGACAACCGGCGTAACAGAGACCGCCGTACGCCGCCTGCAACCACCAAAGATGCTCAAGTGTTTTGGTTGAGCATCTTCGGGGCGGGTGAGCATCTATGGCGGCAGGTGAGTATCTTTGCGGTTTGGGGCCAAGTCCGTCGACGGGCGAGATACCCTGCTATTCCACGATCGCCTCATCGCCGGCTTCCCATCCCTGGCCCGCCGCGCCCGGTGGCCCTTACGGCAGCGCGAGCAGGCCGTGGAAGTAGTCCCAGGTCCAGGCTTCCGTGCCGTCGGGGCGGATGAGCCAGAAGCCACGGACCGCGTCGTTGCTTGTGACCGGCGGCTTGGCGTTCAGGTCCTTCAACTCGTTGCAGTAGAGCTGCCAGTAGACGACGTAGGGACAGCCCCAGTCGAGAGCGGTTTGGACGGCGTTCGGGATGGCGATCCGGATTTTCTCGGACGAATGGACGTTCTCGGGCATGCCGAACTCGCCGAGATAGACATTGCGGTCGCCGAAGTCCGCGCTGTCCGGGGCGTGGGCGGCGATGAAGTTCAGGGCCTGGCGCAGGATGTTGGGGTCAGAGTAATGGGCCGTGGCGGCGTCCCAGGCGGAGTAGGAGACCAAGTCGAGTTTCGTGTGCGGCAGGACCTTGTTCGTCACGCCGGGAAAGCCGTCGCGCATCGATTGGACCACGCGGTTGACCTCGGTGGCATGGTAGACCCGAACGCTCGATTGACGCGTCGCGGCCATTCCGGCCGCGTCTGTGTCGAGGACGTCCCGTCCTCGAATCGCGGGCGGGACGCCCGCGACAGTGGCATGGGCTTCCAGCCCATGAACCATCGGCAGGATGCCGATGCCACGAAGGCGCGCGGGCGGGACGCCCGCGACAGTGGGAGTCCCTCGACACGCGGGCAGGATGCCCGCGACACGGGTCTGCTGCCCCAGTTCTTCTCTGGCCTGGTTGACACCGGCTTGGCGGGCGTTGAGCCACTCGACCATGTTCGCCAGGGCCTCCGGCGTCGGCTCCTGGTCGCCCTTGAAACTGCCGCGGACCAGCCAATCGCCTTCCCAATGTTGCAGGACAAAGGTCTTGCCGGTGCCCTGGTACTGGGTCAGGAGGTGCTTGGCCAGTTCGTAGAACTGCCGCTGCTCGTCTTTCTTCTGCTCGTCGGTGATGCCCTTGCGCCAGTAGGCCTCATCGCGGCCCAGAGAGGCGACCACCAGGATGTATGTGGTGAAGGGCTTGCCGAACAGGTCGGCAAAGTAGGGGGTCTGGGCCCCCTCGACCAGCGATTCGACCTGGGGCCACTGGGAGTGGTACGGGTACGATTCCGCGACGCGTCCCTTCCGGCCTGCAAAGAACCAGACCTTGATCACCCGCGAGCCCAGGGCCAAAATCTTGTCGGCCCCCTCGTTGAGGAAGTCCTGGTCCGTCAGGTGGTACTTGCCTGCCACATGGGTCACGCCCACGATGTCGCGCAGGTCTACAGCCGCCCGGCCCGCCGCAGAGCCCAGGACGGCGAAGCTCAGACCCAGTATCCACATGCCCAATCCTGTCATGGTAGCCCTCCGAGCGGAAATCCCAAATCCCATGCATCACACCGCGAAAGCGGAGAGATCGATCTCAAACGAATCTCAAATCCCGGAGTTCCAAACGCGCGCCCTGCGGTGGCCTGGTTTGAAGTCCGTAGGGTGGGGCTTGCCCCACCGAGAACCGTGCACAGGAATTGGTGGGGCAAGCCCCACCCTACGGGGTTCATCGCGTGGCGACGGCCTGGAAGCTCGCGCGGGCGGCTTCGACGGTTCGGTCGATATCCTGCTTCGTGTGGGCCGAGGAGAGGAACATCGCCTCGTAGGCGCTGGGGGCCAGGTAGATGCCCCGGTCGAGCATGTGGGAGAAGAACCGCTTGAAGGCCGCCACGTCGGTCGCGCGGACGTCGTCGAAGTTCCGCACGGGCCGGTTCGTGAAGAAGCAGCTCAGGATCGAGCCGACGCGGTTGATTGTGAGCGGGACGCCGGCCTCGGCGGCGGCTTGTGCCAACCCGGCCTCCAGGTTGGCCGCGGCGGATTCCAGCTCGCGGTAGACCCGGTCTTCGGCCAGGATGTCCAGCGTGGCGATCGCGGCGGCGGTGGCGATGGGGTTGCCGCTCAAGGTGCCCGCCTGGTAGACGCGGCCCAGCGGGGCCAGCAGGTCCATGATCTCGGCCCGGCCGCCGCAGACGGCCAGGGGCAGGCCGCCGCCGACGATCTTGCCCAGGCAGGTCAGATCGGCGGTAACGCCGTAACGTTCCTGGGCGCCGCCAAACGCGACCCGAAAGCCGGTGATAACCTCGTCGAAGATCAACACCGTGCCATTGTCGGTGCAAAGCTGTCGCAGCGATTCGAGGTAGCCGGGCTCGGGCGCCACGACGCCCATATTGGCGGCTACCGGCTCCACGAGCACGGCGGCAATCCGGCCGGGGTGTCTCTCAAAGGCCTGCGCGACGGCCCCGATGTCGTTGTAGGGAATCACCACGGTGAGGTTCGCCAGGGCCTCGGGCACGCCGGGACTGGCGGCCGTACCCTGCTCGGCGAGGCCGGAGCCAGCCGCGACCAGGAGCGAATCGCTGTGGCCGTGGTAGCAGCCGGCCATCTTGACGATCTTGTCCCGGCCGGTATAAGCGCGGGCCAAGCGAATGGCCGTCATCACGGCCTCCGTGCCGCTGCTGAGCAGCCGCAGCTTCTCGATGGACCCAAAGGCGCCCACGATCCGGGCCGCCAGCTCGGTCTCCGCCAGGGTGGGCGCGCCGAAGGAGGCCCCCTTATCCGCCGCTTTGTGGATGGCGGCGACGACCGCCGGATGGGCATGACCGAGAATCATCGGACCCCAGGAGCCCACGTAGTCGATATACTCGTGGCCGTCGAGGTCGAAGATGCGCGAGCCCTTCGCCCCGGCGATGAACAAGGGGTCCCGGTCCACGCCGCCGAAGGCCCGCACCGGCGAGTTCACGCCGCCGGGCAGGTACCGGGCGGCGTCCGAAAACGCTGCAAAGGATTTACGATTTTCCATTTACAATGTATGATTTACTCTTTACTATTCAGTGTTTTCCGCCACCCAATGTGTCTTGCCGACGCCGGGGGGTTGGACGGCCGCGATGGAATCGTAAAGCGTAAAGCGTAAATTGTAAATAGCAAATGGGACCCGTATGAGTTTGATGAAGTGGCTGCGAAAGAACAACAAGAAGCTCATGGCCGTTGTGGTCATCGTTCTGATGGTGGCCTTCGTCGGAGGCTCCTCCCTCCACTACCTCCTCCAAGGCACCGGGGGCGCCAACAGAGCGATCGCCTACTACGGCCAGAGGCACAAGATCACGCCTCTCGACCGCCATGCCGCCGACTATGAAATCCGGATCTTGTCGGCCTTGAGGGCGGAGCGGCTGTTGCAGGCCCAGGATTTGCGCGGCCTGTTCTTGAGCGAGTTGGTATTCCGGGAGAGCCGCAGCGGGGGCCTGATCGACATGGCCCGTCAGACCATCCAGCGCAACCGCTACCGCGTCAGCGACCGGCAGCTCCAGGAGATGCTGACCGACCGCCGGGCATGGCCCGACATCTACTGGATTCTCCTGTCGCAGGAGGCGCAGGAGGCGGGCATTCGGGTCTCCAATGAGGAGGTGGGCCAGTTGCTCGAGCGGCTCATGCCGCAGTTGTTCGAGCAGCGGACGTACGCCCAGATGATGCCGGTGCTCATGAGCCGCTTCAACGTGCCGGAAGAGGAGATTCTGACCGCGTTCGGCAAGCTCATCGCCGTGCTGCAGTACGCGCAGATCATCGCCTCCCTCGAGAACGTCACCGCCGCGCAGATCAAGCACCTGGCCAGCAACGAGGCGGAATCGCTGGATGCCGAGTTCGTTCAGCTCAAGGCCTCGGATTTCATCGACAAAGGGCAGACCCCGCCCGAGTCGGCGGTGCTGGCGCAGTTCGAACAGTATAAGGCCAACTTCCCCGGGGCGGTCGGCGAGGCCAATCCTTTCGGATTCGGCTACCGGCTGCCCGATCGCGTCCAGTTCGACTACCTCGTCGTGAAACTGGCGGACGTGGCGGCGGTGACGCGGCCGCCGACCGAGGAAGACGCCGAGCTGTACTACCAGCAGAACCGGGACCAGCAGTTCACCGAGCAAGTGCCGACCAACCCGGACGACCCGAACTCGCCGCAGAGGACGCAGGTCAAGAGCTACGCCGAGGTCGTCGATACGATCATGGACCAGTTGCGACGGCAGAGGATCACCACCAGGGCGGAACAGATCCTGCAGGAGGCCCGAAATGCGGCTGATGCCCGCGTGCAGACGGTCGGGGCCGACGGCAAGGAAGTGACCGTGGACCAGCGCCGGGACGCGGCCGGCGACTATGCCAAGATTGCGGAAAGCCTGCGGGAGAAACACAACGTCCCGCTCTACAGCGGCCGGACGGGTCTGGTCAGCGCCCTGAACATGCAGAATGACAGTTACCTGCGGCGCATGTTCCTGGTCGCCTACGGGCAGAACCCGATCCCCCTGATGCAAATCCTCTTTTCCGCGAAGGCGCTGGGCGAGCATGCGGCGATCCTCCTGTCCATGCCGCGGGCCGAGATGTACGTGAGCGTGGGCCCCGTGAAGGACCCCACGAGCGCGATGGCATCCGATCTGGGCGACCAGGTCATGATGATCGCCCGTCTCGTGGCGGTCGAGAAGAACGCCCCGCCGGCCGACGTGGACGTCACGTTCAGCACCCGGACCCTCGGTCTTGACCCTGCCGCCCCGAGAGAGAACGACCTGTTCTCCGTCCGGGAGCAGGTCGTGAACGATGTCAAGGCCTTGGCCGCCTGGGATACGACCAAGAGCCGGGCCGAGGAACTCAAGGCCCTGGCGACTCAAGACGGCTGGGACAAAGCCATTGCTCGATTCAACGAGCAGTACGGCCCGCAGGCCAAGGCCGATCCCAACGATCCGAACGTCTTCACGGTGGATCACCAGATCGGTCTGCAAAAGGTCTCCGAGGCGGACTTGCAGGTGCTCGCGGCCCAAGTCGCCGACAGTCCGGCGTCGCAGATCGTCCTCAACCAGGCGCGGGAGGCGGGCCAATTCGTCAACGCGCTATATGCCTTGATCCCGCCCGGAAGCGACAAGCCCGCGCAGATGCCGGTGGTCGTGGAGTCCCAACCCGGCCGGTCGGTCTACGTCCTCAAGGATCTCGCCGTGCGGCGGCTGACGCTGGAGGAGTTCCAGAAGATGAAAGGCATGATCGTGCGCCGCGAGGAGTACACGCAGGCCGAGAACCTGGCGGCCGTGCATTTCGGGCCCGAGAACATCCTCAAACGCATGAATTTCCGCTACGCCGAGCCGGTGGATGAGCCCGCGGAAGGCGAGGGCGAAACGACCGGGCAGGAATCCAAGGAAGCGTCCTAATGGCACAACCCTGGAAGGAGAACCATGCCCTGTTCCTGATCTCGACCGGGGCGTTGGCCTGGCTCGTGCCGGGGGGCGGGCATTTCGCCCTGAACGAGAGACGGCGGGCCGTCGTTATCTTCGTGGCCATCGTCCTGACGTTCCTCATCGGGCTGTACGTCGGCTCGGTCGGCGTGGTCGATCCGGTGCATGCCCGGCCCTGGTATATCGCCCAGATGATGAACTCGCCCCTGGTCATGCTCCTCGGACGGATCGGGGCGACCGGCGATTATCGGGCCTTCGGGCGGGCCAATGAAATCGGCCAGATCTACACGAGCATTGCCGGACTGCTGAACCTGCTGTGCATCGTCAATGCCGTGTACCTGGCCCATTTACGCAGTATAAAAGAGTCGCAGGCGTGAGATGATGGTGTTCCTGGCGAGTTTGTTGGGCAGTTTCACCACCCCGATGAAGATCGGCACCGATCCGCTGTCCATGCTCTGGCTGCTGCCGCTGGTGGCGTCGATCGCGGTCGTGTACAAGGCCACCAAGGTACACAGCATCCGGTCCTGGCCCTTCGCCAAGGAGTCGGCGGTGCTGTTCGGGTCGATCGTCGTGTTCATCGTCGTGGCGGCGGTCATCCTGTTCGGCATCACATGGATCGTGACCGAGCAACTGCCCGCGCTCCTGGACAAGTCCAGTTTCTGACGATGAGCCGAACGAGGGGAGAACGGAATGCAATACTGGCATAGTGGGAATAGGGGCGCTCTAGTACCGCGTTTCACAAGTTCCGAGACTATCGCGATAGATTGCCGCGCTCGGCGAGCCTCGCTCGCAATGACATGGGGCGTCCAAGTATGTCATTGCGAGGAGCTTCAGCGACGAAGCAATCTCTACCCTATAGTCTCAGGACTTGCGAAATGCGGTACTAGATAACCCATTATTTCACTATTCCATCATTCCCGCATTCCCTGTCCTTCAGCTCAGGTCGTGCACCGGGGACCGTTGCACGATCCCCAACTCGACCAAAGCGTTGTAGGCGGCCTTCTGCTCGGCCTCTTTCTTGTTCGCGCCCCAGGCGCTGGGGAAGTGCCGCTGGTCGATCACCACTTCGGATTCGAAGCACTTGTTGTGATCGGGCCCCTTTTCATCGAGCAGGACGTAGATGGGGGCCGTGCTGAACTGCTCCTGGGCATGTTGTTGCAGGAGGGACTTGTAGTTGCCGTGCGCCTCCTCGGTGTCGATCTGATTGAGCAGGACGGCGAAGTTCTGCAGAATGAAGTCACGGGCCGCCTCGAACCCGCTGTCCAGGTAAACGGCGGCAATCACCGCTTCGAGCAGGCCCGCGGCCAGGGAGGTCGGGAAGGACTTGTGGGAGACCATGCCTTTGCCCACGATGAGAAACTTCGGCAGTCCCAGCCGGCGGGCGATGTGGGCGCAGGTCCCCCGCGAGACGAGCATGCTCTTCATCTTCGTCAGCTCGCCTTCGCCGTAGCCTTCGAACTTTTCGTACAACGCCTGGCAGATGACGATGGAAAGCACGGCGTCGCCGAGAAACTCCAGCCGCTCGTTGCTCTCCAGGCGGTGGTCCACCGAGGACGAGTGCGTGAAGGCCTTGGTCAGGAGGGTGGTGTCGGTGAATTCATGTCCGAGAACGTGTTCGATCTGTTGCAGAGTGTCCGTATCCATTCGACCCTGTACACATTTCGCGCCGGCGCCGGGGCGCCCGCGCCAACCGTAATTGGATCAACACCATGCGAGCAGATCACGAACATCGCTCCGAGAAGCGATCTTCGTGATGCGCTCCGCAAGCCCGAAAAAAAGAAGGTAAGAAGACAGGAAGGTGAGAAGACGATCCGACCTTCTTCGCTTCTTACCTTCTTATCTTCTTCACACGCTCTTGGCTTCCGGCCGTCCTGGTTCCCAAACGGCATCCGGACAAACGAGCCCGACGATCAGCCGACCATCTGCAAGCCGGCCAGCGCCACGAACTTATCGTCCACGATTTCGAAGATGCCGTCAAGACCCGTTACCGTGAAAATTCCCTTGGTGGCCGGGGCCACGTTGCAGAAGATGAGCCGGTGATTGCAGTCGGTCATCAGCTTCTTGAGCCGCAGCAGCTTGGAGAGGCTCGAAGACGTGATGATATCGACCTTGGAGAAGTCGACCACCACTTCACAGTCGCCGCGGTCGCGGGCGATCTGCGTGACCGTCTTGAGCTCCTCGCCCATCTCGGGCTCCGGCGGCAAGTCCACGAGAACGATCTCTTCGGACCAGTTCTGAATACCCATGATTGTCTCCTCGTGAGTCATAACCAGGTCAGATTGTCACCTGTAATATCGGCAGCCCGACCGGGAGCATTAAGGAAAAATCCCGGCTGGCCCCCGGCTTTCCCGCCCGCCGGGAGGGCTGTTTTTCTCCCTGAGCACGCCCGTCATATTCGGACGCTCTTGAACCAAGCCCGCAAACCGGGTTCTGTCTTGCCGGCACGAGCCCTCTGCCCGCGCGGGCTACTTGCCTATGCAGAAACGCTGGAAGATGCGATCGAGAACCTGTTCGTCAAGGGATTGCTGCTCGATCTGTCCGAGGGCTTGGCCGGCGGCGCGGATCATCAGCACGGCCAGTTCCTCATTGCCACGCTGTACTTCCACCCGCGCCTGCTGGAGGCTCCCGATCGCCTCGGTCACGGCCTGCCGATGCCGGGCGGTCAGGGCAACCACGCTGTGCTCCGAGCCGAGCTTCGCGTTTTCGGACGAGAGAGGCGACGCGGACCCGCGGTTGGCAAGGGCCGAAGCGCAGCGATCCAGAAGTGCGGGGAAACCGGCCTTCGTCCTGGCCGAGGCGGCCAGAAACTCGCCTTGGAAGACGCTTTGCAGCTCACCCATTCTCCGCAACAGGTCCTCATCGGGAAGGAGATCGGACTTGGTTGCCACATAGATCGCGCTCCCGGGCTGAACGAGAGAGCGGACGGCCAAGTCCTCCTCCAAGTGAGGTTTGGTCGAATCGACACAAAAAAGAACCGCTGCGCAGTGTCCCAGAGCCTCCACCGCCGCTCGCTGGGCCAATTCGTCGAGCGTATCGGCAGGCGCGGCCACGAGACCCGCACAGTCGAACAGCACGCACTGGAGCCGGTCCGTGGTCAGCACGCCGGCCAGGACATCGCGCGTCGTCTTCGCCTGCGGCGAGACGAGGCTCCGTTCCCAGCCGAGCAGAGCGTTGAGCAGGCTGCTCTTGCCGGCGTTGGGCGCGCCCGCGATCCCGACCGCCGGCAGGTCGAGCAGGGCCTCGCAGCGGATACTGCCGGTCAGAAGTTCTTCGAGTCTTTCCTGGATCTCCGTCAACCGCCGGACCGCCTCCGGGGCGCTGATGAACTCGATGTCCTCGCCGCTGAAGTCGAGCCCCGCTTCGAGCAGGCTCAGGATGTCCAGCAGGCCCGCCTGGATCTCCGCCGCGGTCTGGGACAGCCGGCCGCTCAGCAGCTTCTGGGCCGCCTCCAACTGGAGCCGGTTCGAGCTGCTAATGATCTCGTTGACCGCCTCCGCCTGGGCCAGGTCGAGCTTGCCGTTGAGATAGGCGCGGGCGGTGAACTCGCCCGGTCCGGCGGCCCGCAGCCCCCGGGCGAGCAGATCCTGCACGAGGGCCTCTACCAGGACCCGGCTGGCATGAACGTGAATCTCGGCCAAGTCCTCGCCCGTGTAGGAGTGCGGGGCAAAGAACAGATAGCAATACGCGTCTATGGCCAGGGTCGCGCCGATCCGCACGTGGCCGGGGAGAACGACGGACTTGCAGATGGCGGGTTGCGGATGGCGGACTGCGGAGCCGGCGTCGGGCTCGAAGACCCGCTCGCAGAGCCGGTGCGCCTGCGGGCCGGTGAGGCGGACGATGGACCGCACGCCCCCGCTCGGCGAGCTGACCGCCACAATGGTATCGGCAATATGGCCCATGCAATCCTCGCCCTTTGGGCCCTTGCGGTCCCTGAAGTCCTTTGCCTTAGAACTCCAGTCAGAAGGGACCTGAAGGACGAAAAGGACCTCAGGGACCGCAGGACCGCCGACATCTGCCGTGTCACTTGAACCGGTAGAACGGCTTGGACTTCTTCTTCTTGACCTTGCCGCCGGTCTTACTGGTGACCGAGATCAGCCCCTGGGATTCCTGCTCTTCCTTTTCCTTGATGTGCTTCTTGATGAAGTACTGCTCGATCACGCCGCCGAAGGTGCTGGCCATGATGTAGAGGTTCACGCCCGAGGGCGCGTTGTACAGGAACAAGGGCATCATCAAGGGCAGCATGATCATCATGATCTTCTGCTGCTGGGCCATCTGCGGGTTGGTCGCCGCCGAGGGCTGCTGCATCGGCGTGAGCTTCTGCTGCAGGTAGAAGGCCACGCCCATCAGGATCGGCAGCAGGTTGAGCGAGCGGATCGTCCAGCCCAGCAGCGGGATGACGATCGGGCTGGGAGCCGTCCAGAGGGCGTCCGGGGCCGACAGATCGGTGATCCAGAACGGCAGGAACGGCGCCCCGCGCAGGTCGACGGTCGTGTAGATCGCGCTCCACAGGGCGATCCAGATCGGCATCTGCACGAACATGGGCAGGAAACCCATGATCGGCGAGGCCCCCTGCTCGCGGTAGAGCTCCATGAGCTTCTTGTTCATCTCGGCTTTGTTGTTGCCGTACTTCTTCTTGATCTCCTCGGCCCGGGGCGCCAGCTTGCTCATCTTGCTCATGGCGACCTGGCTGTGCCGGGTGACCGGGTGCAGGACCAGCCGCATCAGCAGAACCAGGATGATGATGACGACGCCGTAGTTGGGGATGATGAAGTACATCCACCGCATGATGGCCAGAATGCCAAACGCCAGGGGACTGATGATGCTGGCCGGGCAGCAGCAGCCCGCGAAGTCGATCGTCTGGACGAACGCGAGCTGCCGGTACAGATCGGTCCTGTCGAAGAGACGCTTGTCTTTCGGTCCGACGAAGACATGGAATGGAAAGCTCCTGGCGCTATCGGCCTGACCTGCGGGAGGCAAGGTGATCGTCGTGCTGGACAGTTGCAGCCCGATGGTGCTGTGCTGCGGGTCGCGGCGGCCGCCATCCAAATCGTAGAAAGCGCCCCGCCTCTCGGCAATCCAGTCGCCCGGCCGGTTGGCATCGACGGGCCCCGGGACCACGATGGCGGCAAAGTACCGATTGACCGCGGCCGCCCAGAGGAACACCGAGTCCGCCTCGCGGGGCCGGAGGCTGCGGTCCTGCGGTGTGGTGGCCTTGGAGAGTGCCCGCACATCGAGGCGAACGCTGCTGACGTGGCCTTGCCGGGTCCGAAAGGCCGCCACCACCTTGCGCATGTCGGTGCCGAGCCCCTCCTCCTCCACACCCGCCGGCCCCATCAGCTCGTACTGCACCTGCTGGGGCTCATTCGTGAGATTTTCGATGCCGAACGTGCAATCGAGCAGGTAGGTGTCCGGGTGGACGCGATAGGTCTTGGTCAGCTTCAAGACGGGCTGGTTGCCGGCGCCCACGATCATCGCCTCGAACGACGCCGCCTCGCCGCCCTGCGGCAGTCTCTCCAAGCCCAGCGACCGCCAACTGAGGCGGTCCAGGCTGAGCCGTTGCCGCTGGTCCGGCAGGGTCAGAGCCCCGTTGGCCATCGACAGGATGGTACGTCCGTTGACCTGAACCGGCGCCAGAAAGACCAGCGGCTGACGGGTCTGGCCCTCGCGGGTCTCGTGCTCACTGAACGTGGCGGTCCGGATCGCGGCGCCGATGGAGTCAAGCACCAGTTGGTGCTTGAAACCGCGGGCCGGATCGGTCGAGCCCAGGGTAACCTCCTGCCGGGGCCCCCCTTCCGCACTGAGCCCAATGGCGGTCGGCGCCTGAAGCTGCGGCACTGGCAGCGGCATTGCCTCTTCGGGAACCGGCGAGCTTGTCGGAGGCGCCACCTCGGTCGTCTGCTGCAACAAAACGGCGCCGCGGCCGGAGGCCGGCGCTTCCGTCAGAACCGGGTTCGCGCCGGGCGCAGCCGGCATCGTCCGAAAGAATCCCGAATCCACGATCAGACCGGCACACAACACCAGGAATCCGGCCAAGACCAGGATGAAGACTGTCTTAACGTTCATATTCCCTTTCACGCACAAATAGGCCTACCAGCCCTGTCGAGGTACAAGACGAGGCGGATCATCGAGAGAACCGACCGCCCTCTCACGAGTATTCGTACACAGGTGTTTCGACGATTCTGGAAGGCTTCGCCTGGCCTTTGAGCAGGGCCTGGATGCGTTCGACAGTCTCCGGAGCAAAGAACTGTTCGCCTGTCTCTTGGCAGACCCGGGCCGGCACGTGCTCAACGATATAGAATTTCCCGCCGAACTCCAACGTGTATGTGACTTCCATCTCGATCAATGTCTCTTTCATTGGCACAACCTCATCGGTGCGGCCGTCTGACCCTGAGATCCATCCACTGGTCCGGGTCCGGCTCGTAGACCGTGATAATCTTAATCAGCGGTCGGCTGGGATAACTGCACTGCACGTGCAGCGGACGCCCAGCCTGGTGTACCCCAGGACCAGGCAGCTTGGCCCGCACTTGTCATCCGGATAATCCTCTATGATTTCACTCCGGTTGGCGATCGCCTCTTCCAACTCTGCAACGGCGATATCCCGGATGATGCTCTGGTCGACCGCATGCTTGGAGAACTCGTACTGGCGCCGCAGTATCTTGCTCCGGATTTCCTCAAGCATACTCAACCGCCATTCATAAATCAAAAATCAACCATCCTAGCGCCCATCCCGCAGCCGCTCCGCATGGAAGCTGTCCAGGCGGTCGATCGCGAGGATCTTCTTCATCGTCGTCTCGTAGTCGTATTCGAGCCGGACGAAGTGCACTTTGTTCTCCGCCACGTACACGTAACTGGCCCGGTTGTCCTTGTCGCGGGGCTGGCCGACCGAGCCGATGTTGATGATTGCCTTCTCGTCCTCGATCACGGGATAGACGCCGCCCAGCTCGTCCGGGAGGTAGAAGTCCGGCTCCGCGAGAAAGACACCCGGCATGTGCGTGTGGCCAATGAAGCAGATGTGGGCGATCTTCTCGAAGAGCGTGCGGACCTTGGCGGGGTTCGTGTAGACGTCGTCCGGGAAGATGTACTCGTTGATCGGCCGCCGGGGCGAGGCGTGGACGAAATCCAGCGTCGCCTTCGCCGGTCCCAACTGCATCTGGACCGAGCGGCGCATGGGCAATTCGCCCAGGAACCGCCAGCGCCGGTCGCTCTGCGGCCCGGGGCCGTCCGTCTCCAGAGCCTCGCGGGTCCAGAAGCTGGCCTGCTCCGCCCCGTAGTTGAAGTTCGTCGGCTCGTAGAACACGGCGTAATCGTGATTGCCCAGGACGCACCACTGCGTTTTCTCGATGATCAGATCGAGGCATTCCCGCGGGTTCGGCCCGTAGCCGACCACGTCGCCCAGACAGTAAATCTGCTGGATGCCCCGCCTCTCGATATCCGCCAATACGGTGCTCAGGGCCTCGATATTCGAATGAATGTCGCTCAGAATGGCAAACATAGACCCAATCGGAATAGCAACGAATCCACAAACGTACGATAAAACCGTACTGGATAGCACAAAAATCGCCGCCATGCCAGAAGATTTCTTCGAAACCGCGCGCCCGTGTGTGAGGAAAGATCCTGGCGGCGTTATGCCGCTGCCCGCTCGGATTTCCAGTAGATATCCCATAAGCCACTGCGGTAAACACAGGCCAAAGCCA